>PWKM01000067.1 GCA_003559755.1 Planctomycetota bacterium | reverse complement strand
GGGGGCAGTAGTAAGCCGTCTTGCACAGCATGCCCTGGCAGAACAGGTTCGGGGCGGGTTCGGTGAAGTTGACCAGGCCGAGGTCGTGCAACACCATTGTGAAGAAACGGAAGTATATGAGGTGCATGGTCGCGTGTTCGATCCCGCCGGTGTACTGATCGACTGGCATCCACATCCCGACCTTCTCCGGGTCAAACTGTGCTCCGTCGTTTCGCGGCGACAGGTAGCGGAGGAAGTACCACGACGAATCGACAAAGGTGTCGATGGTGTCGGTCTCGCGTCGGGCCGGGCCGCCGCATCGGGGACAGTTCGTCCGAACGAAATCCTCACATGCCGCCAGGGGACTCTTGCCCTGCGGGGCATAGTCTTCGAGCCGGTCGGGGAGTCGGACCGGCAGATCGTCCTCGGCGACGGGGACTTCGCCGCACTCGTCGCAATAGACGATGGGGATAGGGCAGCCCCAGTATCGCTGCCGCGAGATGAGCCAGTCCCGCAGCCGGTAGTTGATCGTCGCCTCGCCCATCTCCTGCTCGTCGAGGTATCGGCAAATATCGGGGATCGCATCGAAGTTGTTGCGGCCATCGAACGGTCCCGAATTGACCATCAGCCCGGCGTCCACATACGCCTCGTCCATCCGGTCCGGATCGAGAGCCGCACCCTCCGGCTGGATAACGACCCGGATGGGCAGCTCGTATTTTCGGGCGAACTCGAAATCGCGCTGGTCGTGGGCAGGGACGGCCATCACCGCGCCCGTCCCGTAGGTCATCAACGCAAAGTTCGCCACCCAGAGCGGGACCTTCTCCCCGTTTACCGGATTAATCACGTGGCAGCCGGTCCACACCCCGCGCTTTTCGAGATCGACCATTTCGCGCTCGGAGGTGCCGAGTTTCCGCATGTCGCGGACCGTGCTCATCACCTCGTCCTCGCGCTCGCTCCCCCGCACCAGCTTCTCGATGAGCGGGTGCTCGGGGGCGAGCGACATGAACGTGACCCCCCAGAGCGTATCGGGCCGGGTGGTAAACACCGGCAGCGGGTCGCCTGTCTCCGCCACCTTGAACTCGACTCGAGCACCCTCGGATCGCCCGATCCATTCCTTCTGCATGCTGATCACGCGGTCGGGCCAGCCGGTCAGATTCTCGTGGCCGTCGAGCAGCCGCTGGGCGTAGGCGGACATCTTGAAAAACCACTGCTCCAGGTCGCTCTGCTCGATATCGGTACCGCACCGTTCGCACCGTCCCGCGACCACCTGCTCGTTGGCCACCACCGTCTGGCAGCTCGGGCACCAGTTGACAGGCGCCCTCTTTTTGAACGCCAGGCCGTTTTCGTAGAACTTGAGAAACAGCCACTGCGTCCATTTATAATAGCCGGGGTGGCTTGTTGCGATCTCGCGTGACCAGTCGAATGCCCAGCCGGCCCGGCGCATCTGGCCGCGCATCACCTCGATATTCGCTGCGACATTCTCCCTGGGCGGCACACCCTCCTTGATGGCCGCGTTCTCGGCGGGGAGGCCGAACGAGTCCCAGCCCATCGGACACATTACGTTGTACCCCCGCATCCGCTTCTGCCGAACGATGACGTCCGAGATCGTATAGGCCAGCAGATGCCCGGCATGAAGCACCCCCGATGGATAGGGATACATGGTGAGGCAATAGAACTTGGGGAGTGGGCTGTCGTCGGGAGCGACGAACGTGTCGTTGTCCTCCCAGTACTGCTGCCACTTCGCTTCAATCGTTTTGAAATCGTATTCCTGCACAGCCATCCAAATTCCTGAAATCAGAGAGAAAACCGGTCACTTTGCCAAGCGGCCACAAGGCACGGGATTATAGACGAGGCAATCCGGTAGTCAAGCGGGCCACAATCGAGCTGAACCGCCCCGTTGGTTCTGATCAGGGCTTCTCAAAAGAGAAGCGCCGCGCGGTCATAATCCGTTGCGCGCTCTGCCCGCGTTCCGCATGACCCGATCCGGCGTACGACATGCGGTTGAATCGGATTTTGGAAAACCATTTTACTTGAATTGAGAATCG
This sequence comes from Planctomycetota bacterium, assembly GCA_003559755.1. GTDB lineage: Bacteria > Planctomycetota > PUPC01 > PUPC01 > PUPC01 > PUPC01. The sequence goes on along the minus strand of PWKM01000067.1, from coordinate 16,617 downwards.
GGATAAAGTAGTATGTAATGGCGAATGGGCCGGGCAATCCCGTTACGATGGCAACGAAACCTGCCGGAGGAAAAGCAGATGACCACCGAAGGGCCTGTCTTGGTGGGCGTTGAAGGTGTGGTGGACGGTGAAGCGTTCCCGTTGAAATACGGAAATGCCACACTCGTCGGGCGGAGCCGGTCGTGCGACGTGTCGCTCCGGCACTGTCCCCGGTGGATCGAGGCAAAGCAGCAGGGAACGGAATCGGACAAAATAGCCAGCACAGTTTCCAGAAAACACCTGAAGATCACCTACCACGATCCGACAAGTATTGAACTGGAAGACCTGAGCTCCAACGGTACATTCGTGGACGGCAGACGGATCGACCGGCTGGTGCTGACCGACATCAGAGACACGCCGCACGAGATCATGCTCGGCGAGAAGGTGAAGTTCCGCCTCGAGTGGAATATAGAATGAAGCACTTTGAATATCGCAATGGCTCCCTCCTCTGCGACGGGGCCGCGGCCACCGATCTGGCAGAGGAATACGGCACTCCCCTGTACGTCTACAGCGAGTCGGCCCTTCGCGGACAGGTCCAGAAGCTTCGCACCGCGTTTCGCGAGCTCGACCTGCTGATCTGTTATGCGATAAAGGCCAACTATAACCTCGCTGTATGCGATGTGTTCCGCGATGAGGGCTGTGGCTTCGACATCGTGTCGGGCGGCGAACTCTTCCGCGTGAAAAAGATCGGTGGCGATACCCGCAAGGTCGTCTTCGCCGGTGTCGGGAAAACCAGGGCAGAGATAGACGAGGCGCTCGACGCCGATATCCTGATGTTCAACATTGAATCGGAGGCCGAACTCCGTCGGATCGATCAAGTCGCGAAGGAAAAGGGGACGGTCGCCCCCGTCGCACTGCGCCTGAACCCGGACATCTCGGTGGACACCCATAAATATATGGCCACAGGGGCTGGCCACACAAAATTCGGGGTGGGCCTGTCCACCGCGACCAGATTCCTCGGCATCATAGACGAGCTACGCAACGTCCGGCTGACCGGATTGCACGTACACGTCGGCTCCCAGATCGAGACGCCCGAGCCGTATGCCTCGACCCTCGATCGCGTGACCGCGTTCCTCGAAACCTGCCGGGACGCCGAGATGGAAGTCGAGTGGCTGGACGTGGGCGGTGGGTTCGGCATTGATTATCGGGCCAATCAGGCGGCCGAGCCGGATGATTTCGCCCGGGCCATCGTCCCCCGCGTCAAAAAAACCGGGTGCCGGGCCGTCCTCGAGCCCGGACGCTTCCTGGTGGGCAACAGCGCCATCCTGCTCACCCGGGTCCAGTATGTCAAACAGCAGGGCGACAAGACGGTGGTGATCTGCGACGCGGGCATGAACGACCTGATCCGCCCCGCCCTGTACGACGGCTACCACCAGATATGGCCGGCGGTCGCCGACTCGCCGGTGCCCGGCGACCAGCAGGCGCTGGACGCGGACGGCGAGAACCGAATCCGGGTCGATGTGGTCGGTCCGGTATGCGAGACCGGAGATATCTTCGCCAGTGACCGTGTGCTGCCGCACGTCGAGGAAGACGACCTGCTTGCGATCTTCTCCGCCGGGGCCTATAGTTTCAGCATGAGTTCCAATTATAACTCGCGCCCGAGGGCTTGTGAGGTTATGATAACGGAAGGCGCGCCGCGGGTGATCCGTGAGCGTGAGACCTACGAAGACCTGATCGTCAACGAAATCACCTGACAGGAGGGGATGTAATGAGCACCCTTATTCGACGCGGCGTATTCCTGCTCGCATTGGCAATCATTCTGGCAGCCGGCTCGGCAGCGTTCGGCGATAATGCGGCCCGGCAAAGAGAACAGAAATATCGGGAAGCACTCCAGGCGATTCAGCAAGGCAACTATCGGGCAGCCACCAAGCTCCTCGATGAGGTCCTCGCCTTGGATCCGAGTTCGACCGAGGCGCTCGAACTGCGCAACATCACCGAAACCGAGCTGATGGTCGAGGTGCTCACCCGGGGACCCGAAGAGCTCCGGAGAAACATGCTTGAAATCACTCGGCTGGCCGCACGGGCCGAGCGTGAACGACTCACCGACGAGCAGCAAATCCGGCAGCACATCGAGGACCTGCTCGCCGGCTTCGAGGTCCGGCATCATGCATACGGCCGACTGGTCGGCGCCGGACGGCATGCGGTCCCACTGCTCATTGAGCGACTGCTCGACGAGGAACACCCCGATTACGGCGAGTACCGTGTCCGCTGCACCATCGCCCTGATGCGTATCGGAGAGGAAGCGGTGGTGCCCCTGTCCACCGCCCTGCGGTCCGATTCGGCGAACCTGCGGCAAGATATCGTCTTCGCCCTGGGCGAGATTCGCGATCCCAGGGCTGTGCCCTACCTGCTCCGGGCTGCCCAGGATGACCCCAGCGCGCAAGTCCGCGAAGTGGCCCGGGAGGCCCTGACAAAGACGGGCGAGGAAGTGAGCGTTCAGGAGGTGCCGGCCCACGAGGCACTGTTCCAGCACGCACGCCTGTACTACTACGATCACCCATCGGTCCGGCGGGCCGCCCCCGACGGACATGTCACCTGGGCCTGGTCGCCGGACGAGCAGCGTCTCATCATGCGCCCTGTCCCCGATTTCCTGCACGCCGTCAGCATGGCACGCAACGTAGCGACCGACGCACTGCTGGCCAACCCCGATTATGAGCCGACCCTGCCCCTGCTGATCAGCGCATATCGGCACGAGATCCTGCTGATCGATCATGCCCTGGCGGGACAGGATGAAGCCGAGCTTCCCGAGCCGGTCATCCGCCAGCTCCACGCCCGACGGGAGGCCGCCGAACACGTGATGCTCTCCCTGCGCTCGGCCGGCGAAAAACACTTCTACCGGGCATTGCGGCTGCACCTGCACGACGGGAACCCGGCCCGCGCCGCCGCCGTCATCGACGACCTCGCGGTCGTAGCTCGGCCCGAACTCAACGAATACACCCGGCTGGAACCCCTGTATGAGCCGCTTCGGCCGGCAGTTTACGGAACGGAGGGAGCGAGAAGGACCGACGACAGCGGCAGAAGAGAGGAAGCCCAGGCGGCGAGACCGGCACCGACAAGACCGACGGCCGACGGAGACCGGACACCCGGCGCACTTCTGGATGCTCAACGCCTGTTCGCCAGACAGGTCGAGGCCGAGCGAGTCGCCACCCAGCCCGCCGACCTGACCGAGTCCACCCTTCGGGACCTCATCCGGGCGGCCGAACGAAAGGTCGCTGTCCGCGAAACCAGGGAAGACAGGGATGCACAAGCCGAGCGCGAGAGACGCCGGCGGCCCCGCCTCGATGACAACCCGCTGATCCGGGCGTTGCGAGAGCCCCAGAAACCGGTCCGGTACGGAGCGGCCGCGGCGCTGGCTCAAATCGAGCCCAATCGCCCGTTCGCAGCCAGCAGCACCGTCGTCGATGTCCTCGGCCAGGCCATCACCGAGAAAGAGGTGTCCACGGTGCTGATAATCGCTTCGGACAACCAGACCGCCAATCGGTTACGCCAGATCAGCCGGGCGGCCGGGCATATCGGCTTCTCGGCCACCAACCGAGCTGATGCCCTGGCCCAGGCCCACGAACTGCCGCCCAAAGACATCTTCGTGATCGACGAGAGGATGGAGGAGACCTACGAGAGCATCCGCAACCGTCCGGAACTGGCGAGGATACCGGTCGTTCTCGTCACCCGGGACGATCCGGCTCCGGCTCAGCGCCAATATGGCGACCAGGTCTCCGCCGTTGTTTCGCTCCTCGATGAGCCGGAGACGATCCAGGCGCGCATGGGCGAAGCCATCGCCGAACGGCAGGTCCGGCACCTCGGATACGCCGTTCGCCCATACGCCAAGCTGGCGGCCGAAGCCCTGCTGAGAATCCCCAAGGCCGATTCGCCACTCTCGCCGCACCTGGACCGAATCGTCGCCCCTCTGCAGGAGGCGATGACGAGCGAGCACCTCGAGGTTCGCGTCGCCGCGATCCGAATGCTGGGCAGGGCCGGTGCCACGAATCTGATACCGGACCTGGTCACCCTCTACCTGAGGCCCGAGACCAGCCCCGAGGAACGTCGAGCTTGTATCGCCGCCATCGGCGATGCACTCGAGCCCGGCGAGCCGGTTCCGCCCTCCGTTCAGGACCTGCTGGTCGCTGTCCACAGGACAGGAACACAAGAGATGCGGGAACTGCTCGTAGCCAAGCTCGAAAGAGCGGCGATCTCGCCCGAGGAACTCGCCCGCCTGATCGTCGAACAAGAAGCAGCCGGCCCCAGGCCTCCGGGCGACACCGACTAAAGGAAAGTAAGACCCAAACGCAGCATCGTACAGGACGCAGGTCCGACCGACTTCTGAATAGTCTTGGGGAACGACCGGTCAGGTGCCGCCCCGGAAGTATCATCGTCGGTATTCAATTGTTCATCGTCGAGTGTTAGAGGAATCTATGAAAGGCATAAACGCGATAGTACTGGCCTATTCAGGCGGCCTTGACACATCCATCATCCTGAAGTGGCTCATCGAGACATATGACGCCGAGGTCATCGCTTTCGCGGCCGACCTGGGCCAGGGCAAAGAGTTGGACGACATCGAGGAGAAGGCCCTGGGGACGGGAGCCAGCAAAGTTTATGTTGACGACCTGCGCGACGAGTTCGTGCGGGACTTTGTGTTCCCAGCCCTGCAGGCCAATGCCGTGTACGAGGGATCGTACCTGCTGGGAACCTCGCTCGCCCGACCGCTGATCGCGAAACGCCAGATCGAGATCGCCCAGGCCGAAGGAGCAGATGCGGTCTCGCACGGCGCGACCGGCAAGGGCAACGACCAGGTTCGGTTCGAGCTGACCTACTATCGCCTCAACCCGGACATCCGGGTGATCGCACCGTGGCGCGAGTGGGACTTCAAGGGCCGCTCCGACCTGATCGCTTACGCCGAGGCCAACGACATCCCCGTGCCCATCACCCCGGAGAAGCCGTACAGCAGCGACCGGAACCTGCTGCACATCAGCTTCGAGGGCGGCATACTCGAAGACCCGTGGGCCGAACCGCCCGAGGACATGTTCGTTCTCTCTGTCTCGCCGGAGAAAGCCCCCGACAAGCCGACGTACGTCGAGATCGACTTCGAGGGCGGCATCCCGGTCGCAGTCGACGGCGAGAAGCTCGGCCCGGCGGCACTGCTGGCCAAGCTGAACGAACTCGGTGGAGCCAACGGCGTGGGCCGAGTGGATATGGTCGAGAACCGATTCATCGGGATGAAGAATCGGGGCGTGTACGAGACGCCCGGAGGGACCATCCTCTACGCGGCTCACCGCGCGGTCGAATCAATTACTATGGATCGCGAGGTGATGCACATTCGGGATATGCTGATGCCAAAATTCGCCGAACTGGTGTACAACGGCTTCTGGTATTCGCCGGAGATGGACACGCTCCGGGCCCTCATCGAAGAGACACAGCGGAACGTCACCGGGACCGCTCGCCTGAAGCTATACAAAGGGAACGTGATAACCGTCGGCCGCAAGTCGGACCAGTCGCTGTACGATCCCGAGACCGCAACATTCGAAGAAGACACGGTCTACGACCAGGCCGACGCAGCCGGCTTCATCAAGCTCAATGCATTACGGCTTCGTATCCGAAAACGGCTCGGCAAGTAGCCGCCGACGCACACCCGGCACATTGCTCGCCGCCCACGTGAGTGACGCCCGACCTGCGGAACAGCGGCCCCGCCGAGCAGAGCCGCGCAGTCAGGACAGAAAGAAAGGGCGTTCCGTGCAATCACCTAACAGGAGTTGTCAATGAGCACCGAGAGAAAGCTTGGACTGATGGCACACGTCGGACGGGGCAGATCGCTCGTCGATGTCTTCCAGCGCATCAAACAGCTTGGCATCCCCACCTGCCAACTGCACTGTGCGTGCGACGAGGTCGATACGGAGTTCTCTCCCGAAAGATATGCTGATGCCTGTGAGCAGACGGGCATCGAAGTCTCGGCGATCACCGCCGGGTTCCGCGGCCAGATGTACGACAACGTGATGGGACCGTCCACCCTGGGCCTTGTCCCGCCGAAGCACCGCGAACAGCGGGTCGCCGAACTCAAGCACTTCTCCGACGCGATCCGACCGACCGGGATCGAACACATCGTTCTCCATATCGGCTTCATCCCCGACGACGAGCGCGATCCGGTCTATGTCTCGTTCATCGAGATGATGAAGGACGTGTGCGACTACCTGGGAAATAACGGACAGACCGCCCTTGTCGAGACGGGCAGCGAGCTCGGGTCCTCTCTTCGCCGAACGATCAACGACATCGATGCCGACAACTTCGGCGTGAACTTCGACACCGCAAACGTCATCTTGTACGGAAAATCCAATCCGCTCGACTGCGTCGAACTGTTCGGGGAGCACGTCCGAGCGTGCCACATGAAAGACGGTGTGTGGCCCAACCGCGACGAAGCGCTGGGGAAGGAGGTCCCCATCGGCGAGGGCCAGGTCAACTTCCCGCTTGTCATCCGACGCCTCAAGGAGAAAAGCTTCAACGGGCCGTGGACCATCGAGCGCGAGGCGGCCGGACCCGAGCAGGAAGAAGGCATCCGCCAGGCCATCAACGTATTGAGCCCGCTGATCTGACCGAACCCTGCCCGCGAGTTCCGCGGTCAACGATGAGCGCGTGAATTGGGATCCCCCCTCCCCTTCCGAACTAACCGGGGCCGGCCGACTCATCCTTTCGATCCGCCCGTGCGGCCGGGTCCTGGCGATAGTAGCCGCGCAACATGTGGTAGAGAGTCGGTTCGTTGCTCCGCATTCCCCTCGGATTCTGGAAGAACATCTCGCTTGTTACGGCGAAGAACTCGGCCGGGCTGGTCGCCCCATACGGATCGAGGAACGTCGGGAGCCCGTTCTCGACGTGGAGCTGGAGCCGATTGAACTCCGCCTCCATCACCCGTCGCCACTCTTCGATGCTCTTTGCGTCGCGGAGGGGCGGCGTCCCGTCCACCGGGCCGTTCAACATATCGAGCTGATGGGCGAACTCGTGAACCACTACGTTGCGGCCCCGGTTACGGAGTTCTACGTCGTTCCACGCGATGATGACCACCCCCTGCGACCACGCCTCGCCCAGCCGGGCCTGCAGCTCGTCCCGCTCGAACCCCTCCTCGGTGACCGCCTTGTGCGGGGCGCGGTACTCGCCGGGATAGACGAGGATGGTTATCACATGGTCGTAGGAGTTCGGGTCGAGCTCGAGGATGAGCAGGCAGGCATAGGCGGCGATGGTCAGACGCGGCTCGTCGGACAGGTCCAGCCCGGCGCATCCTTCCCAGTGTTTCTCGGCGACGAACACCTGGACCAGATCGCGCAGCCGGGCCTGGCGGTCCGGCGGCAGCGTCCGGTAGGGCGGGACGTCCCGCTCGAGCGTGCGCAGCCACCGTTCGGGGAACGGCTCGGCGAGAATTCTTCGCCGACGCAGCTTTCGAAGCAGCCCGAACATCAACGCCTCCCGGAATATCAGTGTGCGGCGATGATAGATTGGCAGACGTCGCCCGTCAACGGATGCAGTTCACCCGGAGCCGACCGCCGCCAGCCTTGCTTCTTACCTCGCCCACCGATGGCTGGCACAAGGCAGCGCCGGGAATTCCGCGTGCGGCTCGGTCTGGTACCAGGTCGCGACCGAAGCCAGGTCGTCAGTCAATGGCTCGTACTTCCCCCCCGGCCACCAGCCGAGCGTTTGGATGGTCGCCCGGAGGTCTTCCTCGAACCGGACGGGATCGGGGATATGCCAGCGGTATAGCCCGAAACGACGGCACCGGCTCGGCCCCTGGTCGACGTATGGCATGCCCAGGAACGGTGCGGTGAATGCTTCCTCGTCGCCGTCCGGCCCGCTGAAGCTCCAGGCGCCCCCGAAGTAGTCCTCGGTCCCGGTCGTACAGATCGTCGGATGTTCCTGGTCGCCATCGAGATAAAATTTGAGCTCGCCCTCGCCCCACCAGCCGTTCGAAAACGTGGTCCAGGCGATGTACGTGCCCACGTAGTGGCCCCTGCCCCGCACCCCGTCGAGGAGCACATGCTCAGGGTGCTCACGTCGGGTCAGGGACCGCCGCCACTGTGCGTGGAGGTAGCCGGCGTCCTCGGGAACGGGCTCGAGCGAGTAATCGAACTGGTAGAAGAAACCGCTGATGTCCTCGTGCCATTCGTTCTCTATGGTGAGCTTCGCCGACTTACGGAACGGCATCGGCCAGTAGCTGTTCATCCCACCGCTCGGGTTCACGTTGATGGGCATCGACACCACGTTCGTGCGCGCCTCGTGACCGCAGCAGAAGAAGTCGCCGAGCGGGACCTCGACAGACGGGGCGTCCTCGCCATCCCAGTAGAACCGGACCACACAGCTTCGCAGTGCCTCTGGTCGACATGTGATCCAGATGTGACGAATAATGCCGGGGCCTTCGATCTCGGCAAGGGTCACGGTCTCGCCCCGGGGCAGGGTAATGCAGGGTCGGACCTTCCATCCGACGCCCAGTTCCCGCGCAGGCCCCTCGCCTGCCGGGTCGGCCTGTGCGCCGCCGCCCTTCTTCCCATCGAGGTTCTCCGCCGAGATCGATCTCGACTTCGCCTCACTCAAGCGGGCAATGCCGCTCATACCAGAATCAAACGGTGAGCAATTGAGCATTGAACAGACTCCATCAGGATCAGGCCGGGCCTCGAATCTCTAAGAGTATAGTCCTGCGAACTCGCCTGTAAAGGTATGTGGTCAGCGAATATACACACCGAGCTTGCGAAGCGTCTCGATCAGGTCGCGGTCGTTGGGCGCCTGCCTCAACGCCAGTGCGGTCGGCGCGATGCGGCGAACCACCAGGTCGCTCATCTCGGGCAGTTCGGCGACGACATTCAGCGTCCGTTCGTCCGGCAGTTCGAAGACGACCACTTCCTCGGCAGATGCCACACTCACCCGCTTGGCCCAGTTACGAATCGAGTACTCGACGTTCTGCGGGACGGGCGTCTCGGCGTGCTCGCGCAGTATGCCGATCTGATCGTCGGCGTCCAGCCCGTGTACCACCGCCCGCTCGACGCGGTCCTTTCCGATCCGAAGGTGGTAGGTCTGCTCCACCTTCTCGTGCCGGGCAAACTGGCCGACCTCGTAGCGCAGCCGAGTTGTATCTCCCTCGGGGAGGAGAATGACCTCGAAGTCGGGAGTGACGATCAGCTTCCCCGGCTTGCGCTCGGCCGGCCGGGCCGCGCCCGTGCCGACCATGCCGAACTCACTGACCCGGACGGCGACCGGCCGCCCCCCTTCCTCCGATATGTCGATAAAGCCCATCGCATATGCCTCCATCACCACGGCCCGATCGATGATGTCCGCCAACTGCATCAGGCCGGGGAACGGCGGAAGCACATACTCCGAGACTTTCTCCACCGCACGGGCGATCGTCTGCCGCAGGCCGCTCCCGCCCAGGCCGACCAGGTAGCGCCGCAGGGCCAGGCCCGCCACCGAGCCGGTGCGCCGCCATTCGGCGGGCGCCATCTCCCGCAGAACTTCGCTTGCGGCTCCACACAGGCCGGCATGGTGGTGCTCGGACTGCGGGAAGGGGATGACGAATCCGATCAGGTCGAACAGCGAGTTCGCCTGGTCCTCGTAGGACCGCTGCTCCCAGTCCCAAGCCGACCGCTTCGCCGCCAGGATGTCGCCCGTTCGTTCGACCAGCCCCAGTCTCTCGGCGCAGGCAACTCGAAGCTCCAAGAGTTCATACGCTCCCATCAGGGGCAGTTCGGGCCGGTTCATCCGGGCGATGATCCTGTCGGAGGCAGGAGCGGTCAACGCCCCGGACATCTTGAGCCGAGCGACCGATTCCCGGGCACATTGCACAAGCTCGGCCAGATCGAGCAGAAAATCGGGACCGACAGGGTCCGGCGGTTCAGCGGCGTGTTCCAGTGGGTGCGACAGCCACGTCTCGACCACCTCGGTGAATACCGACAGGACCTTCCCGTCGAGGTCGATCCCGAAGTCGAGCAGCGACAGGTCGCCGATGGTCCCGACGAAATTCGATTCGAGCTCTGCTCTCCACCGGCCGAGCACCTCATCGTCGAGTTCCGGCAGGCCCTCCGCCATGCGAGGCAGCCGCCCGATGGGGACAAGCCCCGCCTTCTCTTCGATCGCCCGGCGGACGAGGTCGCACAGCGGCTCGGAAAGGCCGGAGAACCGGTTTGCACAGGCGTGGCGAGCCAGAGCTGCGGCCAGATCTTCGACGGGTTCCTGGGGATCGACTCCGGCTGGTTCGAGCGCCTCAGCCAACGCCTCGGGCGGTCGGGCTGCCAGATGGTCTGCGAGGTTGAGTATCTCCCGCCAGCGTCGGTTGTCGATCCCCGTCGCCTTCCGCAGTGGTTCTACCAGTTCCTCCGGTAGAGCCACCCGAGCCGAACCGAACGTCTCCCACCTTTTCGCCGGTTCGACACACACCAGCCCGTTCATCGCCAGCTGGTTGACCGCTACCTGGGTCTCCTCGATTGATTTTGGCCGAGCCGCCGAACTCGCTGCCAGCACATTCACAGTCTGGCCGAGATGTTCGGACCGCAGCAGCTTTCGGATGACCCCCCGCTGGAGCGAGCCGATCTTATCGAGGCAGCGCTCGACCCGATTTGGCCGGACCATCTCCATCCGCAGCGCTCGGAACAGTTCCATCTTCGAGTTCGAGAGCGCCTGTCCCGGCGCCCAGAACATCAGCATATCCTGAAGCTGCTCGACGGTCTTCGAGCCGAGAAGCTGATCGAGTTTCACCGCTCGCACCTCCGACGAGTAGTCCTGACAGGCGGCCGTTGCATAAACGGATGGCATTGTACAGATGAGCCGGGCCGTTTCCAACGGCGGCGGTGCACTGCACAATGTTCGAAGGTTCGCGCCGGCAGTGCCACCGATTTGATCGCACCGCCGGCGTTCACGCCCAAAGGAGCATCAAACAGGCGGTGGCAAACACGAGGATCGACGGGCCGATGAACTGCTTGTACACCGGGCCCCAACGGGCATCAAAGTGTTCGCGCGACAGAACGAGACACAGGTGTACCGGCGAGAGCAGCACCCCAAGGAACCCCATAGCAAAGGCGAAGGTGGCCAGCGGGTAGTTCACCGTACCGCCCGGGGCCAGCATGGGCAGCAGCATCGGGTAACAGATGGCCACGAAGCCGAAGGAATAGCCGAGCAGCAGGCCCACGACGAACAACACACTGCCGATCACCACCGGACCGGGCAAGCCGGTCGATTGGAGATACGTGGCGATATTGACGGCCGCACCGGACGCATCGAGGAGTTCCTTGAGCACACAGACGCTGACGACCAGTGCGGTCAACTGGAGCGTGACCGCCTTGCGGACCAATGTCCAGCCGGCCCGACGGTTCACCCGGTTGGCCTTGAGCAGTAACGCAATGACCGTCAGCAAGGAGGCCAGCATAAATATCTCGGTACCCACTCCGAGCATCCGGTCGAAGAATTGTTTGTTATCTTCCGGATGCCAGATTGCCCCGCCCGGCAGCCGGGCGGTCAGTTCCGGGCGGGCGCGAAGCACCCCGGCGATCACCTGGGGAAGGAGCGTTGCGCCGATAATGAACAGGACCGGCGAGATCGCCCAGAGCACCGGCCGGAGCCGCCGTTCGCCGACATCATCGCCCACGGTCCGCTGGTGAAGCGGCACCCGGCGCAGCAGGAACAGGACTCCGCCAACGATTGCCGCAAGGGTCAACGGGCTCTGTGCAATCATGAGGTTGCCCACCGGGACAGCGAGCACGGTTGAAGCCATCAGCAATGCCGGGAACAGCGGGTCGACGTATTCCCATACGTGGCGCATCCAGTGGTTGATCGCCGTCTTGTCCTCAGGCCGGAGGTCAACATCGTTTGCGACGTCGCCCACCATCGGCGCCGAGAGCATCGCTCCACCGGGCATCGGCATCAGGCCAATCAGCGAGGCCAACGACGCCATCCCCCACCTCCGATCACGCAGCAGGGCGAGCAGCGAAACCGTCAGTGCCCGCAGTTTTTCCACGTAGCCCATCACGGCCCCGAACACTGCGATGGACAACACCAGGGCGAGCAAGCGCAGCGAACTGGGTAATATCGCCGCCTGCCCCATCGCGGTCAGCAGCCGGCCTGTACCTCCGACCGCCCAGGCCAGCCCCGACTCCTCCGGGCTAAAGCCGACGCCAAAAGCAAAGCCGATGGCAACCGCAGCCAGCAGCAGGACATATCCGATGGGGACGCCCTTTCGGATGAGCAGCACCATCCCGAGGAATATGCAGCCAATTTTGATCAGAGCCCACATCCCCGCGTGTGGGTCTCCGGCCGTCAGATCGGCGAGAAACATCCGGTCCCTTTCATTCTGGAACAGCACGACTTGCAGCGAAAAGCGCCTTGTGGTCGACCTCGTCGAGACACAACGGCATTCCATACGAATAAGACGGGAATTCTAACATACCGGTCGGCGGTTTCAATGGCAGCGGGCCGCACGGTACCTTCACGACGGCACCGGGCCCTTCGATCAGACGAGTACGCCTCACCAGTCTCAGAGGGGCCAGAACAAGAGGGTCAGCGGGAGTGCGACGGCCAGTACCAGAGCGGTGAGCGGCAAGCCGAGCTTCCAGTAGTCCCCGTACCGATATCCACCGGGTCCCATCACCAGGAGGTTCGACTGATGTGCTGTCGGCGTGAGATAGGCGGTGGACGCCGCGATGGCCACCGCAATGAGGAACGGATCGACCGAGGCGCCCATCCCGCAGGCCACGGCAATGGCGATGGGGGCCATGAGCACGGCGGAGGTCGCGGTGTTGGTAACATTCGCAATGACCGTCGTCGCAACCATCAGCACCAGGATCGACATCGAAGGCGGCATCGACCCGCTGATCGCGAGGATGAGGTCGGCGATCCGGTCCGCCCCGCCCGTCGCCTCCAGCGCCCCGCCCACGGTGATCATCGCACCGAGAAGAATGATGATCGACCAATTGATGCTGTCATACACTTCACGGATCGAGATCAGACCGGCCAGAACCATGCCCGCCGCGACGCAACTGAGGGCGACGTGGATGGGCAGAAGCTGCATGGTCGCTAAAATGAGGCCGGCCGCAAACAGCCCGACAGCCGGGAGAGCGCGCACTCGACGGGCTATCTGGAGCGGACCTCTGGTTAAGGGCAGGCAGCCCAGGTCATCCAGCGTCGCGGGCAGCTCGGCATTTCGCCCGTAGAGCAGGACAATATCACCCGGCTGGAAAACGATGCGGCCGAGCCGGGTGCGGAGCCCCGGGGCCTGTCGAATGGCGGCCAACAGATTGACAGTCCCCTCGGTCCTCTCCTTTTCCTCGATCTGAAGCCCGTGGCGCGCCACCGCCAGCAAGCTGACGCCGTACCGCCTGCGCATATCGAGGTCTCGAGAGCTGCGGCCGATCATCGGCGAGTTCGGCATCACCACCGCCTCGGCAGTGCCGGCCTCCAGCCCGCTGATCTCGTCGAGGTCGAACTTGTCGTGGGGGGCAAGCATCATCCCGGTCCGATCAATGAACTCCTGCAAGCCCTCGGCGTCGGCCTCCACAATCAGGACATCGCCGGCCCGCAGTTGCTCGAAACGGGACGGGGCGGGATAATGCCGGCCGTCGCGGACAATCGCGAGCACGACCACCTCACTCTCCTCGGCTGGGGCCAGATCGCGGAGCGGCTTCCCCTCGTATCTGGAACCGGCGGGGACTCGGACTTCGCTCATGTACTGCTCGATTCGGATCTCCCCCTTCGACCCGGACTCCCGCCGTGGGAGCAGCCGCCAGCCGATGAGGACAATGAACACTACACCCGAGATGGCGACACTGATGCCAACGGGCGCAAAATCGAACATCCGGAACGGCTGGCCGGTCGCATCAGCCCGGGCCATGGCGATGATGATGTTCGGCGGGGTGCCGATGAGGGTCATCATCCCGCCGAGAATTGAGCCGAAGGCCAACGGCATCAACAGCAATGATGGGCTGCATTCCGTTCGTTTCGCCGCCCGAAGGCCCACCGGTAAAAACAGGGCCAACGCGCCGATGTTGTTCATAAAACCGGAGAAGAGCGCCACGAGAGCGGTCAATACGGTCAGTTGGGCTATCTGGCCGCTGCCCGCCCTGGCAACCAGCCGGGTCACCACATCGACCGCGCCCGAACTGAGAAGCCCCTGGCTGATAATTAATACTGCGGCGACCGTGATGACCGCCGGATGGCCGAACCCGGAAAACGCCTTCGCCCCGGGTACGATCCCCAGGATAACCATCGTCAGCAGTGCCATCATCGCAACCAAATCATACCGCCATCGCTCGAGCACAAAGAGGACGAGCGTAACGCCGATGATAACGAACGTGAGTATCTGATCGACCACGTTTCCAATGCTCCTGAGGGGTTGGCCGAAACTGCGTGGATACCGTCTCCACAAGGACGGCAATTTTAGATTCACACGCCAGGAACGTCAAGCTCTCTTCAACGCGAAGATCGGGCGCCAAGAATCCCGGACGCGGCGGGTCTCACAGCATTTCTGACAGGAGCAGACGCGCGAGATTCCTGCCGATTCTCAAAAATTCTTGGCCTTTTTATTTGACTGAATGGGGCAGTTGGTGTATATTTAACAATTCGCCCTTTTTGGCTGCGGGGATGGTGTGTCGTTCCCCACGCACAGGAGACCGTTGTATGTCCATCGATGAGTGGCGCCGTCGCATTGACGAGATAGACGCCCAGGTTCTTACCCTGCTCTCCGAACGCGCCCGTGCTGCGAAAAAGATCGGCGAGCAAAAGGCCCGCACCGATGACCACACCTTCGTTCCCACGCGCGAGAAACAAATCTATGCCCGGCTGAAGGACCTGAACGACGGACCGCTGTCGGATGAGGACGTGCGCGCCGTGTTCCGCGAGGTCATCTCGGCCTGCCGACGGCTGGAGGAACCGATCTCGGTCGCTTTTCTTGGCCCGGAAGGCACGTTCACACACGTCGCCGCTTACGACATTTTCGGGCACGCCGCCCGCTACCTCCCCGGTCGAACCATCTCCTCGGTGTTCGCGGCCGTCGAGACCGGCCGAGCGAACTGCGGGGTCGTCCCCATCGAGAACTCCTCGGAGGGAGCCGTCCGCGAAACGCTGGACATGTTCGTGACCAGCGAGCTGGAGATCATGTCCGAGGAAGTGCTGCAGATCCACCTTAATCTGCTCGGTCTGGAATCCGGTGCCGAGATCAAGCGGGTCTGCTCCAAGCCCATCGCTCTGGCCCAATGCCGGAACTGGCTTACAGAACACCTGCCCGACGTCGAGAGAGTCGAAACGGCGAGCACTGCGCAAGCCGCCCGTGAGGCAGCAGAAGACGCCAATACCGCGGTCGTCGCCCACGAGATGGTGGCGCGCCTGTACGGTCTCGAGGTTCTCCAGAGCCACATCGAGGATGTCGAGCGGAATGTCACCCGCTTCCTGGTCATCAGCCCGGTTCGCCCCAACCCGACCGGCAACGACAAGACCTCGCTGCTCTGCTCCGTCAAGCATCAGCCGGGCGCCCTGTGGGAACTCCTCAACGTCATTAAAAACCACGAGCTGAACATGACCTATCTATATCCACGGCCGTCGCGGGACAAGCCGTGGGAGTATTTTTTCTTCATCGACCTGGATGGTCACCGCGAGGACTCCAAGGTCGCGGCCGGGCTGGCCGAAGCAGAGACGCATTGCAGCTTCTTTAAAGTGCTGGGATCATTCCCCAAAGCCGATTGACCTAGGAGATACCGTATGAGACGGCTGTTCGTCGCCGGAAACTGGAAAATGAACAAGGACCTCCGAAGCGGCCTCGATCTGGTCACCGCCCTGAAAGAGGCGGTCGGAGACGACAAGGATGTCGACGTCGGGGTATTCCCCCCGTTCGTGTACCTGCAGGCCGTGGCCCGGGCGCTCGCCGACAGCCCCATCATCGTCGGGGCACAGAACATGCACCAGGAGGAGAGCGGCGCCTATACCGGCGAGACCGCCGGCCCGATGATCCTCGACGTGGGGGCCACCCACGTTATCATCGGCCATTCCGAACGGCGCCAGTATTTCGGAGAAACAGACCAGACCGTGAACGCAAAGCTCAATGCGGCACTCGATTACGGGCTGGCCCCCATTGTCTGCGTCGGCGAGACGCTCGACCAGCGTGAGGCGGGCGACACCGAGGCGGTGGTCAGCACACAGGTCGAGGCCGGACTGGCGGGCCTGACCGAAGAACAGGCGGAGCGGCTCGTGCTCGCCTACGAGCCCGTCTGGGCCATCGGTACGGGCAAGACCGCCTCCCCGGAACAGGCCCAGGAAGTCCACGCAATGATTCGTTCGATCCTCGCCCGGATGTTCTCATCCGAGACCGCCGACGGCATCCGCATCCAGTACGGCGGCAGCGTGAAGCCCGACAACGCCGCCGAACTGCTGGGGCAGGCGGATATCGACGGGGCGCTGGTCGGAGGAGCGAGCTTGACAGCCGAGCAGTTCATACCCATTATCAACGCCAGGGAGCAGTAAGTGCAAACACTCAGAGTTGTTCTCATCATTCTGTTCATCATTGATGCAATCGCGCAGGTCATCGCAGTCCTGCTGCAGTCCGGTCGCGGCGGCGGTCTGGCCGGGGCGCTGGGCGGGATC
>PWKM01000218.1 GCA_003559755.1 Planctomycetota bacterium | reverse complement strand
GTCATCGTGGAATACAAGGCGGAGGACCTATGAAAGCTGTCATACTCGCGGCCGGCAAGGGCACCCGGATGCGGGGGCTGTCCAACAACGCACCGAAGCCCCTGCTCCCCATCGCCAACCGCCCCATCGTCTCGCTCATCCTCGAGCGCATCCGCAGCATGCAGATCGAAGAAGTCGCGATGGTCATCGGCTACAAGGGCGAGATGATCCGGGAGCACGTCGGCGACGGCAGCCGATACGGGACCCAGGTCCAGTATGTCTGGCAGGAGGAGCAACTGGGGACCGGGCACGCGGCCCTGCTCTGCGAGGAGTTCATCGGCGACGACTCGTTCGTGCTCATCTTCGGCGATATCCTGGCCCGGGGCGACAACTACCCGGCCATGGCCGAGATGGCCCGGCAGAAGGACGTGGACGGGGTGCTCACCGTGTTCCCCGTCGAGGACCCGAGCGGCGGGGCCGCCGTCGAGGTCGAGAACGGGCGGGTGAAACAGATCATCGAGAAGCCCGAGCCGGGGTCGGCCCGGAACGCCTACAACAACGCGGGCATCTTCGTCTGGCCGGCCGGGATCATCGAGGAGCTCCACCACGTCGAACTCTCGCCCCGGGGCGAATACGAGTTCACCGACGCCATCCTCGCCTGGATGGACAAGGGCAAGCACATCGCCGCCCTCGAGCTGCGGGGCTACTGGGACAACATCACCGACCCCGAGGCGTCGATCCGGATGAACCAGAACGTGCTGGCCGACCTGCTGCCCCCCGACGAACAGGGCATCGACGAGGGCGCCCGGATCGACGACGGGGCCGAGGCCACCGGCTCGCGGATCGCGGCCGGGGCACATATCGGGAGCGGGACGCGGATCGAGGACTCGGTCATCGGCCGCGACGCGGTCATCGGGGCCAACGTCACCGCACACGCCGCCGAGGTCGCGCCCGGGGCGCGGGTCGGCGCCGGCTGCAAGCTGGGGGCGCACGTGTCCATCGCCGAGGGCGCGGTCATCGAGCCGGGCTGCGCGATCGGCCCCAACACGAGCATCGGGCGAAACGTCCGAGTCGGCTCCGGAGCGACCGTCACCTCGACGATTCTGCTCGACGATGTACAGGTCGGGGCCGGGGCTTCGGTCATCCACGTGATGGCCGACTACGGCGTCTGGATCGATGAGGGTGAGAACATCTCGGGCAGCCCCGACCAGGCGGTCGAATTGCTGAACGAACAAGCCGAATGAACGATGCCCCCGCATGACACTCCACGAACAGAAAGGCCCCGCCGCCGCGTCGGCCGATGCCTGGCGGCGCCAGATGGCTCGGAGCATCACCGACCTTGACGCCCTCGCCGGCCGGTTCCCGGACTTCCAGCCCGACGAGGCACAGAGGGCCGCCGCCGACCGCTATCCCTTCCGTGTCACCCCCTACTACTGCGGGCTGATTCGCGAGCCGTCGTTCGACGATCCCATCTTCCGCCAGTGTGTGCCCGATCCGGCCGAGTTGGAGGCCGGCGGGCTGGCGTCCGACGAGCTGGGCGAGTTCTCGAAATACGCGCCCGTGCCCGGGCTCATCCATCGCTACCCCGACCGGGCAGTCATCGTCGCCGCGTCGACCTGCCCGGTCTATTGCCGCCACTGTACGCGGAAGCGGCTGGTCGGCGGAGACGGGGCCGGGCCGGGGCTGTCGGGGCTCGACGAGCAAGTCGGCTACCTTCGGGGCCATCCCGGTGTCAAGGACGTCATCATCTCCGGCGGCGACCCGCTCACCCTCTCCAACCGGCGGCTGGAGCAGGTCGTCGCTGCCGTCCGGTCGGTCGCCTCGGTCGAGATCATCCGGATCGGCACCCGGGCGCCGGTCGTCCTGCCGATGCGAATCGACGAGGACCTGTGCCGGATGCTCGCCGGCCATCATCCGATCTGGCTGAACACCCAGTTCAACCACCCCCGCGAGGTGACCCCGGCCGCCGCCGCGGCGTGCGACCGGCTGCTCCGGCACGGCATCCCGGTGAACAACCAGAGCGTCCTGCTCCGGGGCGTGAACGACCGCCCGGAGGTGATGGAGGCGTTGTGCCGGGCGCTGCTTCGCATCCGGGTGCGGCCGTACTACCTGTTCCAGTGCGATCCGGTCGCCGGGACGGGGCATTTTCGGACGCCGGTCGGCCGGGGGCAGGAGATCATGCAGCACCTGTTCCGGACCGTCGGCGGGCTGGGCGTCCCCCGCTACGCGGTCGATGCAGTGGACGGCGGGGGCAAGGTCCCCATCGGGCCGAGCTATCTCGAGGGTCGGTCCGACGGTCGGCTGCTGCTGCGGAACGTCGAGGGCGAGTCGGTCACGTACCCGGACGCCGACGGTTGCAGTGCTGGATGCGGAGGGCGTTCTTGAGGTCGTCGACCGGCGGGCCGTCGTCCCGGATCGCCCGGACCTCTTTGGGCACGTAGGGGACGAGGTCGAACGCGTTGTCGCTGAATCGGACATCGCAGCCGGGCACGGTCAGCCACACTCCCTTGGTGAACGCGGTCGCCGTCAGCCGGAGTGTCCGCTGCCCTTGGTACTCGTCGCGGTCGATCTCGACGCTGATCTCCGGCTCGGGGAGCACCAGGTTCTTCACCTCGGTGAACGTGAGGACCGCCTGGCACTGGTGGATGTCGCTGTAGAACGTGACCCACAGGAAGTGGTGGGCCGGGTCGAGCTCGCCGAGGTCGCTCTTCGGGAACCGGGACAGTTCGACGGCCGAGTCGGCGGGAATCTCGGCGGTCCCGGACTGGACCAGCCGGGTCTCGCCGTGCATGTTGAACCGCTCGATGTCGGCCGTCCCCGAGACCGTCGTTCCCGTGTCGTTGATCCCCCACACCGCGATATCGTTCCCATCGTCGTGTGCGGTGACGAGCACGGGCGCATAGGCCCGCCGCACGAAGTAGTGGGCGGGCTTCCGGCGGAGCGAGCCATCGACCAGCGCCCAGCTTATCGCGGGCCAGCAGTCGTTGAGCTGCCAGATGATGGTCCCGGCGGTATGCCACTTGAGCCGGCGCCAGTGCTCGATGCCGGTCTTCATCGCCTCGCCCTGGACCATCTGGGTGTACAGCATCACGTCGTCGAAGTTCTGCGGCTCGGGGTAGAACAGGCCGATCGCTTCCCGCAGGCGGTCGTTCCCGTTCGGGCATTTCTGTCGGGCGAGCATCACCTCGCTGTCGAGCGACAGGTCTTCCGGCTCGGCGAACTCGAGCACGGTATCGAGGGTGGGGAACGCCTGGAACCCGAACTCGCTGACGAACCGGGGCCGGGTGTCGAGGTAGCGGCGGTAATCGCGTGAGCCGTGCCACACCGACCAGATGTGGGTGTCGCCGTGGGTCTCACAGTTCGAGTTCTCGCCGCCGTAGGGGCTGCCCGGCCAGTAGGCGCGGTCGGGGTCGAGCCGTTCGAGCACCCTTGGCAGTATCTCGTGATAGATCGGCCAGCCGTGGAACGTCTCGGGCCAGCCCCAGTTGTCGTGGCCCATGTGGTTCTCGTTGTCGCCGCACCACACGACCAGCGACGGGTGATGTCGGAGCCGCCGGACCACGGCCTCCGCCTCCCGCTCGACCTCGGCGTGGAACCAGTCGAGGTTCGGGTATTCGCCGCAGGCGAACATGAAGTCCTGCCAGACCATCAGACCCAGCTCGTCGCACAGCTCGTAGAACCGGTCGTGCTCGTAGATTCCGCCGCCCCACACGCGGACCATATTGTTGTTCTCCTCGACCGCCGCCTCGAGCAGCCGGCGGTACTTCTCGGCGGTGATCCGGGGCAGGAACGAGTCGGTCGGAATCCAGTTCACCCCCTTGCAGAACACGCGGCGGCCGTTGATCCTGACGATGAACGACTCGCCCGCGTCGTCCTCTTCCTGCTCGAAATCGACGGTGCGGAACCCGACCCGCAGCTCGCGCCGGTCGAGCTCGTCGCCCCGCTCCCGCACCCGGACGAGCAGGTCGTACAGCTCCGGATCGCCCATCCCGGCCGGCCACCAGATCAGCGGTTTCTCCACCTCGATGGTCGCCTCCGCACGGTCGCCGACGTCGTGCAGCTCGAGCTCCTCGAGGATGTCGGTGCCCCTCGACAGCGCGACGTTCACGGTCAGGGGGGCGTCGTCGGTGCGGTCGAGCCGGACCGCCAGCTCGATGCGGCCGGTCTCGCCGTCGAGCGTCGCCGGGGCCCGGACGCTTGCGATGCGGGCGTGGTCGATGGCCTGGACATACACGTCCCGCCAGATGCCGCAGGTGGGGAGTTCCGGCCCCCAGTCCCATCCGAACGCATACTGGGGCTTGCGGGCGTAGACTCGCTCGTGCCCCGGCAGCTCGCCGTACTCCGCCTCTCGCTCGCGGCAGATGCGGGTCGCCGAGTCGATCCGGACCGCCACCAGGTTCTCGCCCTCGACCAGAACGTCGGTCACGTCGAACTCGTGCTCGATGAACCCGTTCTCGGGGCGCCCGATCTCGCGGCCGTTCAGGATGACCCGGGCGAAGGTGTCGATCCCCTCGAAGACCAGCATCGCCCGGTCGCTCTCGAGGACCGACGAATCCACCTCGAACGTGCGGGCGTACAGCCAGTCGGCCTCGGGAATCCACCGCTCCTCGTCGGCGTTCAGGCGATAGAACGGGTCGGGGATGCGCCCGGCGGCCATCAGGTCGGTGTAGATGCCGCCCGGCACGCGGGCGGGCAGCCATTCGCCGTCGGTCAGGTCGATGTCGGGGGTGTCATCCGGGCGGGCCTCCCGGACCTTCCACGGCCCGTTCAGGTCGATTCGATGCAAGTCATCCTCCCTTCGTGTACGGGGCGTGCGGCGGGAAGTCCGTCACCGTCGGCGCACCCGGCGGAGTTGGTCAACGATTTGCGGGGGATGGTACGGGGGGAACCCGCCGGTGTCAAGCCGGGAGCAACCGGGCGGCAGGTTTGCCGAGCGGGCATCGCTTTTTCGCGGCCTCGGTGCCAGGGAACGCCCCCGCAGCACCCGCCCTCGCCCGCGTTGCTTCGACATGGGTTGGGCGTCGGCCTTGCGCGGACGCGGGCCGCCTTCTAGAATCTCGATGCATCTGAACCGTCAGGCCGAGAGGACGACGCCGGTGAAATATCAGCCCCTCT
>PWKM01000254.1 GCA_003559755.1 Planctomycetota bacterium | reverse complement strand
GATCGTCGATCACGTCCTGGGAGGTGCCGCGTTCGAGGAGCACCTGCCGACCGTCCTTGATGCGCCAGCGGGGCGCGTCGATCGCCGCCTGGGGGTTCTGCCCGTAGTCGGCCAGGCGCACCACGACCTGCACGTGCCCCTGCGGCTGCATCTGCCCGCCCATCACGCCGAATGCGGCCACCGGCTTGCCGCCGCTGCTGATGAACCCCGGGATGATCGTATGGTAGGGGCGCTTGCCCGGGCCGACCCGGTTGGGGTGGCCGGGCTCTAGAGTGAAGCTCATGCCGCGGTTCTGGAATGCGATCCCGGTGCCGGGCACCACGATGCCCGAGCCAAAGCTCAAGAAACACGACTGGATGAACGAGACCATCATTCCGTCGGCGTCGGCCGCCGCCAGGTACACGGTGTCGCTCCCGCCGGGCAGCCCGAAAGCGGGGTCGCCCGCCCGGGCCAAGTCGATCCGTTCCGCGCGCTCGAGCAGGTAACCGGGATCGAGCAGCCCGTCCGCGACGGGCTCCATGTGGTCGGGGTCGGCAACATATCGCTGTGCATCGGCGAAGGCGAGCTTCATCGCCTCGATCTGCAGGTGGAGCGAATCGGGCGAATCGACCGGGTAATCGCCGACCGGCCGGTTCGCGAGGATGCCCAGCGCGATCAGGGCGGCGATCCCCTGGCCGTTCGGCGGGACCTCGTGCAGGGTGAGCCCGCGATAGTCGATCGAGATCGGCTCGACCGGATCGGCGGTGTGCGATCCGAGGTCTTCCTGCGTGATCAGCCCGCCGGTCTCCGCCGCGTACTCGGCGATGCGCCGGGCGAGTTCGCCGCGATAGAACGACTCGCCGTTGGTCTCTGCGATCTCGCCGAGCGTTCGCGCGATGTCGGGACTCCGAAACCACTCGCCCGGACCCGGGGCCGTGCCGCCGGGGCAGAACGTATCGAGGAATGGCGGGAACTCGGCATACGATTTCGCGCTGTTCCGCCAGGCCGTTCCGTTGATCGGTGCGACTGGATAGCCGTCGGCCGCATATCGGATCGCCGGCCCGAACAGCCGCTCGAAGGGCAGACGCCCGAACTGTTCGGAAAGGGCCGTCCATGTCGACACGGCTCCGGGCACGGTGACCGCGTCCCAACCGAGCTGCGGCACGCTCTCTTGACCGTCAAAATGCTCGGGGGTCAGGGCGGCCGGCGACCGGCCCGATCCGTTCAGTCCGTGCAGCCGGTCTCCGTCCCACACGATCGCAAAGGCGTCGCTCCCGATGCCGTTCGCTGTCGGCTCAAGCACGGTCAGAGCGATGGCGGCTGCGAGCGCGGCGTCCACCGCGTTCCCACCGTCGAGCAGCATGCGCAGGCCGGCCTGGGCGGCCAGGGGCTGGGATGTGGCCACCACGTTTTCGGCCAGCACGGGCATCCGTTGCGAGGGATACGGGAACGACCAGTCGCAATCTGTCATCGGCTCTTTTCCATTTACCGGAACCATAACGGGTTGAATCGCCGTCGCAGCGGCGGGCTAATCGGTCACCCCCCGGAACAGGGCGCTGCCAACGCGCACGATCGTTGCGCCCTCCTCTATCGCGACCTCGAAGTCCTGGGTCATCCCCATCGACAGGTGCGCCATCTCGACGCCCTCCAGCCCGAGCCCGGCGACCTCGTCCGCCAGTTCTCGCAGGCGAACGAAGACCGGTCGGACAGTCTCGGGGTCGTCGACGAACGGTGCCATGGTCATCAGCCCGCGAATCCGGAGGTTCGGCAGTTCGGCCATGACGCGGATGGCCTCGACCGCCGACTCGGCCGGCAGTCCGTATTTGCTGTCCTCGCCGCTGGTGTTCACCTGGACCAGCACGGGCATCTCCCGGCCCTCGAATTCGGCCCGTTTGCTGATGGCCCGGGCGAGGCGGGGGCTGTCCACAGAATGAATGAGTTCGAAGATACGGAACGCATACTTGACCTTGTTCCGCTGCAGGTGGCCGATCATGTGCCAGGCAACGTCCAGGCCGCTCAACTCCTCGTGCTTGCGCTGTGCTTCCTGGACGCGGTTTTCCCCGATGTCCCGGACACCCAGGTCGATCAGCGCCCGTGCGACAACCGGATCGACGGTCTTTGTGACGGCGACGAGCCGGACCTCGTCGGCGGTCCGGTCGGCGCGTTCACAGGCGTCGGCCATCCTTCGGCGGACATCACGCAAGTTCGCTTCCAGGGTCCGGATATCCATCGACCTCTCCTGCTCGTTTCAGGGCTGTGGTATAGATCGCCGTCTGGACCAGGGCACCGGCCGCCAGGATCGCCGCACAGGTCCAGAACGGGGTTCGTGCGGCGGTGACGTGTCGCGATATGAACGCGACGATCAGCATCCCGCCGCACCATCCGAAGCACAGGATGCCCTCGTGCAGGCCGCTCTGGCCGGCTCGCTTCGCCTGCCCCGCGAGCGAGTAGTAGATGCTCGATATGTAGATGATCCCCGCCCCTGCCCCGAAGATCAATGCCCCTGCGATCAGCATCGGCATCGAAGCGACCACCGCGAACATCACCGCGCCGGCCAGCATCGCCAATTGCCCGCCGATCAGATATCGGTAGCGATAGTGCCAGAAGTGCGACCCGCCGAAGATGACAAACGTGAGGAGCATTGCCATGCCCGTCCCCGCAGCGACCAGGCCCACCTCGAACCCGGAGAGGCCCAGCCCGTCCGGAGTCGGGAGGTTGGCGAACCGGGGGAACAGGTTGCGTAGGACGCCGGCACCGGCATAGGACAGGGCGTTTCCGATCCAGGCGGAGAGCAGGAACGCCCGGCGGATGGGCCTCGGCGGGAGTGCTTCGGCGTGGTTGGCCGAGCTTTCCGAGTCGTCCAGCACGTGCCCGTCGTGGGAGCCGTCCCGCCGAAAAACAACGAAGAGCACTGTGAGCAGGAACGCCCCGATCCCCGCGCCCAGATAGAACGGCGTCCGGGGCGAGGAATCGTGGAGCAGTCCGCTGATCGGATAGCCGAGCAGCAGGCCGAGCGAGAAGCTGATGCCGAACCAGCCGAGCCGACGGGTCATCTCGGCCCCCTCGAACCCGTCGGTGATTCGTGCTTCCAGGCCGGGCCAGAACATCCCCATAAACCCGGAACGGACCACCGTGATGGCGAACAGGTGCCACCATCGTGTGGATGCGGCAAACAGGAGGCAGCTCGCCGTAAGGCCGAACAGGCCGATGAGAATGAGGGGCCGCCGCCCGAACCGGTCGGACAGGCGAGAGAGGTAGATCGATCCGAATGCCGTGCCCAGCCCGCCCACAGAGAGGAGCAGCGCGAACCGGAAGTTGAAATCGGGCACGTTGAAGGGAGAGTCTTCGACCGCTCCCAGCAGGGTGAGCCCCAGTGCCGACGTGCCGATCAGCATATCGGCCAGAGCGGCGGCCACATAGTTGACCGCTCTCTGGGGGCGAGGAAGGGGGCTGTCGGCTATGCTCTGTATGTTTAACGAGGACAATGGATCAACTCAGGACTCTTCCTGTTCTTCCTCGGCAGAATCGGCATCGGCAGAACCAGCCGGAAGCCGGGCGGCCGCCACCAGCGTCTGGTCGGGCTTCGGGGCGATCAGCTTGACTCCCTGGGTGTTGCGGCTGATTATGCTCACGTCGGACACTCGTGTCCTGACCATCATTCCGCCCGACGTCATCAACATGATCTCATCCGCGTCTGCCACTGCCCGCACGGCGACGACACGGCCGTTCCGTTCGGTGGTCTGTATATTGATGACTCCTTTGCCTCCCCGACGGTAGGTGGGATACTCGTTGAACGGCGTCCGCTTGCCATACCCGTGCTCACAGGCCGACAGCAGTGTCATGTTGTTCTCTTCCCCCTCGGGGATGCGGATCAGCCCCACCACGACGTCGTCACCGTCGAGAGTGATGCCCTTGACGCCGCGTGTGGCCCTTCCCATCGGTCGGACATCGGACTCGTGGAATCGGATGGCGCGGCCGTCCCGGGTACAGAGCATGACGTCGTCCTGGCCGCCGGTCATCCGCACTCCGATGAGCCGGTCGCCATCGTCCAGCCGGATGGCGATGATGCCTCCGCGCTGGGGCCTGCTGAACGCGCTGAGCTCGGTCTTCTTGGCGATCCCCTGCTCGGTCGCCATCATCAGGTTCCTGTCGTCGAACTCCCGCACAGGGATCATCGAGGTGATGCCGGCGGAATTGGGAACCTGGAGGAGGTTCACGATGGACCGGCCGCGGGAGGTCCGCCCCAGCATGGGGATGTCATAGACCTTGAGCCAATGCACCTTGCCCTCGGTGGTGAAGAACAGGATGTAGTCGTGGGTGGACGCGGTAAAAATCGATTCGACGAAATCGCCTTCCTTGGTCTTCGCCCCGATGATGCCGACTCCGCCGCGTGCCTGCGTCCGATAGCCGGCCAACGGCATCCGCTTGATGTAGCCCTCGTGGCTGATCGTGACCAGCACGTTCTCCTCGACGATCAGGTCCTCGAGGTCGAACTCGCCGACGGCCTCGGTGATCTCGGTGCGCCGTTCATCCCCGTACCGCTCCTTGAGTTGGAGGAGTTCGTCCTTGATGATGTCCAGCACCCGCCGGTCCGATTCGAGGATGAGGTTATACTCGTTGATCTGCTCGATGAGCTGGCGGTATTCGTCCTGGATTTTCTGCTTTTCCAGATTGGTCAGACGCTGGAGCCGCATGTCGAGGATGGCCTGGGCCTGGGTGCGGGTCAGCTTGAACCGGTCCATCAGGCCCTGCCGGGCCGAGTCCACGTCCGGGGAACTCTTAATCAGTTCGACGACCTCGTCGATGTGTGCCAGGGCGATTTTCAGTCCTTCGAGGATGTGCGCCCGGGCCTCGGCTTTCTTCAACAGGTATTCCGTCCGGCGCCGGATGATGTTGATCCGGTGGTCGCGATAGGCGCGGAGCAGATCGAGCAGGCCCAGCGTCTGAGGTCGGCCCTCGTACAGCGCGATGAGCAGAATGCTGACCGTGGACTGCAGGGGGGTGTGCTTGTAGAGCTGGTTGAGGACGACGTTCGCGTCCTCTCCCCGCTTGAGTTGAATGATCAGCCGCTGTCCGGTGCGGTCGCTCTCGTCACGGATATCGGAAACGCCCTTGATCCGCTCGCTATCGACGGCCTGTGCGATCTTCTCCTTGATGCTTGTTCGGGTCACCTGGTACGGAATCTCGGTGACCACGATATTCGTGCGGTCCTTGCCCCGGGATTCGATGGCCGCCTTGGCCCGCACCTGCACCCGCCCGCGTCCGGTGCGATATGCGTTTCGGATCGCTTTCCGGCCGCAGATGGTCGCGCCCGTGGGGAAGTCGGGCCCCTTGATATGCTTCATTACCCCGTTCAAGTCGATGGCGGGATTATCGATGAGTGCGACCAGTGCATCGATGACCTCACACAGGTTGTGCGGGGGGATATTCGTGGACATGCCGACCGCGATCCCCGACGACCCGTTGCACAGGAGGTTGGGGAACTTGGCGGGCAGCACCGTGGGCTCGGTCCGGGTCTCCTCGTAGTTCTGAACGAAATCGACCGTGTCCTTCTCGATGTCCGCCAGCATCTCCATCGCGGGGTAGTCCATCCGGGCCTCGGTATAACGCGGGGCGGCCGGCGGGTCCCCGTCGATTGACCCGAAGTTCCCCTGCCCGTTCACCAGCGGGTAGCGGCAACTGAAATCCTGGGCCATCCTCACCAGGGTTCCATAGACGGCCTGGTCGCCGTGCGGATGATAGTTGCCGCAGGTATCGCCCACGATCTTCGCGCATTTCCGGTGCTTGGACCGCGGCCCGAGGTCGAGGTCGTGCATCGCCACCAGGATGCGGCGCTGGGACGGCTTCAGCCCATCCTCGGCACGCGGGAGCGCGCGCGAGATGAGCGTACTCATCGCATAGCGAAGGTACGAATTCTTGAGGTCTTCCTCGATGCGGATATCGCGAATCTGGGGGCCGGCTGCTTCGTCGGACATACGAATATTCGTCTCCAATAGGGACCATCGAACAGATGGCCGACATTATAGCAGAGCGGGCGGCGAGGAGCAACATGAACCGCCGTCCCGACCGCCGAGCTTGCAACCGCTCGTCGGGCCGATATAATTCGGGGAATGCTTCGCTCGACTGGACCTTTTTAGGAGTAAGAAAGCGTATGGCCAGAGAACTGACGGATGATACGTTTGACGAAGCGATCGGTGAGGGCGTGGCTCTCGTCGATTTCTGGGCGCCCTGGTGCGGACCGTGCAAGATGCAGGGGCCGGTCATCGACTCGTTGGCCAAGGAGTACGCCGACAAGGCCGCGGTCTGCAAGCTCAACGTGGACGACAACAACGAAACGGCCGTGAAATTCGGGGTGATGAGCATCCCCACCATCATCATCTTCAAGGACGGCGAGAAGGTCGAGCAATTCGTGGGCGTTCAGTCGGAAGGTGAGTTGAAGAAAGCCCTCGACGAGCAGCTCGACTGACCTCGACTCCCTGAACGCCTCCCGCCAGCAGTGGTCGGTGCGCGCCCATCAACCGGCGCCCACCGGCCGTTTTTCGCAGCTCCGCCGCTGCCCGAACCGTTCTGGCACCTGCGTCGAACTCGCCCGGCAGCCGTCAATAGCGGGTGAAGATGTGGAACACACCCAGAACGCCCGTGCTGGCCAGCGTGACCAGCACCCCCGCGAGCATCACCCCGCCGAGGATGGCCGGGAACGCCCACCGGGCCTTGATGCGCATCAGGAAGGCGAGCAGCGAGCCGGTCCACGCACCGGTCACCGGCAGGGGGATCGAGACGAACAGGCCCAGCCCCAGCGCCTGGTATTTCTCGACAATGTCCTGACCGCGCCGCCTGGTTCGGGCGAATATCCACTCGAAGAACCGCCGCCACAACCTCGACCGGGCCATCAGAAAGTCTGACACCGGGCCGATCAGAAGGATGATGGGAATGATCGGGATGAGGTTGCCGACCACCGACAGCGCGTAGGCCTCCCACCATGACATCTCGAACGCGAGCACGGCCACGGGGATGGACCCGCGCAGCTCGAAGATCGGCAGCATCGCGATAATCACCACGATGAGCCAGGGGGCGATCCGGTAACTCTCCAACCACTGGACCAGCCGGGGCGGTTCGCGCTCCTCGACCGCCGCCGGCTCCGGTTCCGGTTCTGGAGCCGGCCGGGCCGGCTGAGCAACCGCCAGCACACAGCACACGAGGAGGATCGTCGCTGCCACACGAACAAGCGCACGCCGCGAACGGGCGGCCCGGGCCATATTCGCCGGCCGAATGTCTCCCGGCAGGTTTGTCATACTCTCGCTCCCGACAGTAGGATCGGGCCGCAGGCCGGAGAAGCCAACCTGCGACCCGGTGCGTCACCCAGCTTCGGTGACCTCGCGGATTGTATCGTATAGGATGTCGAGCATCCGATCGAGTTCGTCCTCGCTTATGACCAGCGGCGGCATGATGACGATGACGTTGCCGAGCGGTCTGGTGATCAGACCACGCTTCCGAGCGGCCTTTGTCACCCGGATGCCGACCTTTTCGCCGGGGCTGTAGGGCTCTTTCGTCCCGGCGTCGCGAACCAGCTCGACCGCCGCGATCAACCCGCGCTGGCGAACATCCCCGGCGTGCTCGAGCTCTGCGAACTGCTCGAGTCGCCGGGCCAGTTGTTTTATTTTCGGCTGAATTCGCTCCAGTGTTCTATCTTTTTTGAAAATGCTGAGCGATGCAAGCGCCGCCGAGCAGGCGAGCGCGTTCCCGGTATATGTGTGGCCGTGAAAAAACGTCTTGAACTCGTCGTATTCACCGAGGAAGGCGTTGTAGACCGCATCGGTGGTCAGCGTCGCGGCCAGCGGCAGGTATCCGCCAGTCAGCCCCTTGCCCACCGCCATAATGTCGGGGGCGACCGCCTCGTGTTCGCAGGCGAACATCCGGCCGGTCCGGCCGAAGCCCACGGCGACCTCGTCGCAGATGAGAAGTGTACCGTGCCGGTCGCACAGTTCGCGGACACCGCGCAGGTAGCCGGGCGGATGGACGAGGATGCCGGCCGCCCCCTGGACCAGCGGCTCGACGACGACCGCGGCCACTCGCCCTGCGTGCTCACCCAACAGCGCGTCCATCGCATCCAGACAGCCCCGCACCGTCCGACCCGGATCGGGGCCGTATTGCGATCGGTACGGATGCGGGCACGGCGCTCGCACGGCACTGAACAGCAGCGGGCGGTAGGTCTCATGGAACAGGGAGATTCCACCCAAGCTCACCGCACCGATCGTATCGCCGTGGTAGGCCTGATCGAGGGCGATAAACGTCGGGCGGGTCTCGCCCGTCGCCTGCTGCCAGTACTGGAAGGCGATCTTTAGGGCGATCTCCATCGCGGTCGAGCCGCTGTCGGAATAAAACACCTTGTTCAGGCCGTCCGGTGCAAGGCCGGTCAACCTCTCGGCGAGTTCGACGGCGGGCGGAGCGGTCAGCCCGAGCATCGTCGAGTGTGCCACCCGGTCGAGTTGGTCGCGGATCGCCCGGTCGATCTCGGGCCGGCGGTGGCCGTGGACGTTACACCACAGCGACGACACGCCGTCGATGTACGCATTTCCTTCCGTGTCGAAGAGGGTGGTGCCCTCCCCTCGCTCGATGATGAGGGGGGCTTCCGCCCGCCAGTCCTGCATCTGTGTGAACGGATGCCATAAGTGTGTCTTGTCCTTTTGTGCGAGCTTGCGGGTGCGTTCATTCATAGATCGGGTCGGCTCCTGCTCGATACGTGCTGGGTATGGAATCTTTCGTCAACGAGGAAGACACGGGGCGTCCCCGTTCGTCAGCATCACTTCAATCGCCGTCGGGGAAACGGTCATCATCCTCCGGCCATTCAAACTCCTCGGCCTCTTCCGGCTCTCCTTCTTCTTCCGGTTCGGCCTCTTCCGGCTCTGCTTCTGGTTCGTCATTAATCATCTCGCCCCGTTGCCGCATCTGCTCGATGGCCGAACGGAGCACTCCGGCCAGTTCGCCCCGCTCGGTTCTTCGGAGTTCGATCTCCCCGTCGAACCGCGCGATCAGCCGCTGTCCCGCCCGGTCGCTGACGATCTGCCAGATCATCGGGAGCTCCCCCGGGGTTTCCGGCCCGAACGCCCGGGGCTGAGCGATCCGAAACGCGGCCCGATAGCTCGTGGGATGTTGGTCGCCAACCCTGCCGCGCGGGTTGGTGTCGCCCGGCTGGACCAGCCAGTCCAGCCGGTCTTCCGCCAGGTATCCCTCCTCGATCAATTCGGCGAGAGAACGGGGGTACCGGTTGTTCTCTTCGAGGAACTCGCGGCACAGACGCACCAGTTGTTCCAGGTGGTCGGGGTCGTGGTCCGGAACACGGCTCGGCCTCGCCTCCTCCCCCGGGGGCGGGTCGTCTGCTGCGATATCGACGACCGGGCGTCGCCGCAGCGGGGTGGAGTGTGCGAGAATCGCCTGGCCCGGGGTCGGCAGCGCCGCTGCCAGAACGATCCGGGCTTCCTCCATGGCAAAGCCCAGGGCGGCCGTCCACGGGGCGGAGCCGCGACGTGCCGAGCGGGCGGCCTCCGGCTCCCTGAGGTAAAGAAGCCCGGTCAGCCGGGCCGGCAGTGCGCCGGTTAACGTTGCGAATCGCTCGTCAGCAGCCAGCGTCTCGCCCGACCGTCTGGCGGCGCGAACATCCACGACCGACTGTGCTCGCAAGCTCATCACCAGCATATCGTCAACGAATGCGCAGTGAATCGGCTCCGGCGTGGGCAACACAAGCACCGGCCGGCCATCGCGCACGGTGGTCCGGGGTTCCGCCCCCAGTATTTTTTCGGAGAGGTAGCGGAGCTTCTCCTCGGCCCGTCGGGAGCTGTTCACCGCGAGCAGAAGTGCCCCGCCTGTCGGCTCACCCGAAGCGGGCAGTATCAGTCCGATCTCCCCGGCCAGTTCCGAGATGACATCCCGCTCCAGGTAAATCCCCTCGTGATCGTGCTCGAACTGGCGGGCCATGACCCGGGGGTTGATGCCGGTCTCCCCCGCCCGTTCGCTCAGCGCGGCCAGGGCCCGGCGATAGGTCTGCATCGGCTCGCCCAGCGAGAGGGCGAGTGCACCGCCAGCGTCCGCCGGTGCGTATTCGAGGGCCCGCAGTTCGCGCGGTGCCAGGCGGACCTGCGTGTAGTACTCTCTGCCTCCGCCAATAGAGACTCGGGCATGGAGCAGGACGCTCGATCGGCCCAGTTCGATCCTGCCCGCTGCGTGCTGCCAGGACGGGACAAGCGCCGCTGCCCTTCTGGCCCTTGCGGCCTGAGCGATGGCAGGCACCGCTTCGCTCGTCGCATAGAACCAGACCCGGCCCTTCTCGGAATACTCGGCGTGTGCCGCCCGGAACCATTCGCTTTGGGCCAGCGAACCGGCCCCATCCTCAGCGAAGCTGTTCGCCATCTGTTCGAGCGGTTCTCGCCGGCGGCACAGGGCGACCACCTGTTCGAAGACGACGCTGTACAACCGCCCTTTTCGTCCCAGCCGTCGCGGTCCCACGGCCGTTTCACTCACAAAGGTTGCAGTTGCGGCTCTCGAACTCAGCGTGAGCAGGATGACCGGTGCGGCCGGTTCCGTATCCACCGGCACAAGCCCGACCCCGACGTGCACGATGTTGTTCACGGCCCGGTCGGCGTCCGGAGGGGCCAGGTCCAACGTGTCGTACAACCATCGAACAGTTCGGTCGCGATAGAACTCGAGGGCGTCCTCGACGTGCGACCGATCGGCCTCCTGTAAACGCACAAGATCGGGACGCAGTCGGTCGAACTGCTCGATGGAGGCGACGGCCACGGTGGAATCGGGCAGCAGACCGAGCGCCCGCCCTCCATCGACCGGGGCACGGCTCTGTCGATAAAGGTACCAGCCGGTACCGGCCGACGCGGCCAGGAACAAGATGAGAACGACGGCCGATGTGAAACGCCCCGGCTTGCGACGGCGGCGACGACTGCGACGGGGCAAACGGGGTTTCTTTCGCAACTGCTTCGGAGATTTGGGTCGGGGCGATGAAGTCGACGCCTGACCGGCGACCGGCCTGATGAGGTCTCCGCAACCGGGACACTTCAGATGCCCGTTGACCGGGGCCTTCTTGATCTCCCAGGCGGTATCGCAGTTTTTGCATCGAACTTGCATTCAGGCCTCCGCAGCGAAGCTCAGCGCCTCCCGCAAGTCGACCGCACCCGAGTAGAGTGCCTTTCCAATGATGACTCCCTCGACCGGCAGGCGGGCCACGCGCCGGATGTCCTCCAGCGTCGAAATGCCCCCCGATGCGATGACGGGCACCTCGACATGCTCGGCCAGCCGCCGGGTCGCCTCGATGTTCGGCCCCGACAGCATCCCGTCCGTGGCAATATCGGTAAACACGATGGCTGCGGGCCGACACTCGGCCAGGCGTTCCGCCGCCTCCAGCACATCGACGCCCGCGTCGCGGGTCCAGCCCTCGACGGCCACCGTCCCGTCACGGGCGTCCAGCCCGGCGACGATCCGGCCGGGATATCGCTCGCACAAAGCGGCCAGCCAGTCCGGATCGAGCAGGCCGCGGGTGCCGACCACGACGCGGGTCACCCCGACCTCATCGAGCAGCACGGCGGCCGATTCGTCGTCGCGAATCCCCCCGCCCACCTCGATATCGAGGTCGACGGCAGTTCGGATGGCCCTGATCGCCCCGGTATTAACCGGCTTTCCCGAGAATGCGCCGTCGAGGTCGACGACGTGCAGCCACCGTGCTCCACACTCGGCCCAACGGCGGGCGACACCCGGCGGATCGTCCGAGAAGGTGGTGGCCGTGTCGGCCTTCCCTTGGAGAAGCCGGACACACCGTGTGCGCCCCTGATCGTCTTGTTTGAGATCGATGGCCGGGAGGATATGCATAATGTTACTCTTTGATCTTCGCGATGTCGTCGTCCCGCCCGATGACCAGCAGCCCGTCCCCCTGTTCGATTTCACGGTCCGGGGAGGGGATGATCTCCAGTTCGCCCTCCTCCTCGCCTCTTCTGGGGGCGTGCCGTACTGCGATCACGTCGATTCGCCGTTTCCGGCGGAGGTCGAGCTGCCGCAGCGTTTTCCCCGCGAAGTGCCTGGGCGCCAGTATCTCCGAGACGCTGAACCCCTCGGCCAGCGGCAGGTAATCCACGACATTTCGCCGTATCAGACTGGTGACGACGCGCCGCGCCTCGGTTTCGGACGGGGTGACCACCTGTGTGGCGCCCACGAGTTCGAGGACTCTTGCGTGGTCGGACGTGTTCGCCTTCACAACGATCTCCTCGACGCCCGCTTCCTTCGCATAGAGGGTGGCGAGGATGGAGGCCGCGATCTGCGGCCCCAAGCTGATGATGACGCAGTCAATTCCGCTGCCCAGGAACTCGAGCATGGTGCGGCGGTCGGTCGCCTCGGCCTCGACCGCCAGGGTCACCCGGTCCTTGATCTCGCTGACCTGGTCCGGATCGGAGTCGATGACCAGGACCTCGCATCCTTCCCTCACCAAGCTCTCGGTCACTGCCGAACCAAACTGCCCCAACCCGAGCACGGCAAACTGCCTCACGGTTGTCTCCCTTGTTCACCCGACCAGAAGATTTTCTTCGGGATATCGGTAATTGGTCGCCCGGTCGGCCGTCAGGACCATCTGGGCAAGAGCGAGCGGGCCCAACCGCCCAAAGTACATAACAATTATGATGACCAGTTTGCCGATCCATGTCAAGGCGCCCGCCATCGCGGTGTCCAGCATACTCAACCCGACCGTACCGAACGCCGACACGACATGGAACAGCAAACTGACGAAACTGCCGTACTGGGCCCCGGACGCTTCGAGTTCGGCCTGAATCCGCGCCCCGTCGGTCAGCAGGATGACCAGAGTCGCCGCGAGAATCAGCCCGACCGCCATCAGCGCGATAACGAGTGCCTTCATCACCACCGAGTCGGGAATTGTCCGCTTGTTCGCCTCCACCCTTCTCCGGCCTCGAAGCCAGGAGAAGACCACGAGAAGTATGATGACAAACGTAGTGGTCTTGATCCCGCCGGCCGACGAACCGGGCGAGCCGCCGATCACCATCAGGATCATGGTGACCAGGAGTGTCGGCTCGGCCGCGTCGGCGAAGTCGAGGGTGTTGAACCCGGCGGTCCGAGTGGTGACCGACTGGAACCAGGCGACCGACAGCCGCTCGGAAGAGTCGGCCCCGGCGAGTTGGCCGCTCCCGGACTCCAGAATGAGATAGGCCGCCGTCCCCAGCAACAGCAGCATACATGTCGCCATAAAGACGATCTTCACGTGAAGACTCATCGCCTTCCGGCGACCGCGAACCCGGGCCCGCATCGTTTGGAACAGCCCGATGACCGCCGGAAAGCCGATCCCTCCCAGAATGATGAGCGGAGGGATGGTCAGATTGATCGTCAGGTCGCCCCGGTAGGCGATGAAGCTCGTATCGAACAGGGAAAACCCGGCATTGCAGAACGCTGAAATGGAATGGAATATCCCGCACCATACCGGGTTATGCCCCAGCTCGGGGACCTCGGCGAACCGCCGGGCCAGGACCACAGCCCCGATCGCCTGGGCGATGAAAGTGAAGGTGAGGATGGCCAGAATCAGCTTGACGGGCGTGGCGAACCCCGAAACGGTGTACTCCTCGCGGAGCATGATCAGGTTTCGCAGCGAAGTCCGCCGGCGAAAGACCAGAAGCAGAAAGCTGGACGTGATCATGATCCCCAGCCCGCCGAACTGGATGAGAGCCAGGATCACGCCCTGCCCGAACGGAGTAAACCGCGTCCCGGTATCGACCACGATGAGCCCGGTGACGCATACCGCCGAGGTGGCC
The DNA here is from genome assembly GCA_003559755.1 of Planctomycetota bacterium. Taxonomy (GTDB): domain Bacteria; phylum Planctomycetota; class PUPC01; order PUPC01; family PUPC01; genus PUPC01. The sequence goes on along the minus strand of PWKM01000254.1, from coordinate 4,980 downwards.
GTAAACAGTGCGTCGATCACACTGATCGGGCTGGTCGTCGATATCGGAAGAAGCAGCAGGCTCGAACCGATGCCGATGGCGGTCAGGAACGACAGGGCGAGAAGCTGGATGGGAGACAGACGGTCCAGCCAACTGGCCTTTTTCAAACCCGGCATCCGGCATCTCCGCAAAAACCCTGCCCGCGAACCGTCCCGAAACTCACGTCGGCAGTATACCATCCGCCTGCCCCGGAATTCAACCTGACGGCACGCTTCGACAACGCAAGCCGGGGCGTTCCGCAAGTTCGACTTGATGACCGGGCAATGAAGCGGGCCTCGCAAACGCCAGCGCGAAAAAACATGTTACCAACGACCGCTGAGCCCACACCAAGGGTATGAATGAACTCTTGTCGGCGTGTTCAGGCAGCAGATGGCTGCTTTTGTCTTGACCGCACTAAACACTTGTTCTAAACTGATGTTTGGCGGGCGTTTTTCGACAAGGTGTGCCCGTCAATATTTTCCCTTTCGATTCAGGTTGGAACGGATGGCTATGCAGGGTGCCGGGCGAGACACGCGGGAACGGCTGCTCGAGGCGGCCGGCCGGCTGTTCGCCGATAAGGGCTATCGAGATGCGACGGTCCGCGACATTTGCGAACTGGCAGGGACCAGCGTCGCAACGATCAACTACCATTTCGGCACCAAGGCGAAGCTGTACGCCGAAGTCCTCTCGTCCATATTCCGTCACGCGATGGAGCGATATCCGGTCAGTCCGAATTCGAACGGCGACACCACCCCGGAAGATGATTTCCGGGCGTTCGTCCGGGCGTTCCTGTTCCGACGCCTCGATCCTTCCCGGCCGGAATGGCACTGCCGGCTCCTCCGCAGGGAGATGCTCGAACCCAGCGCCACGATGAAGACCACGGCCCGAAAGTCCATCCAACGGCTGCGTACCGAACTGCGCCGGCTCCTGATGGAATTGGCAGCCGATGAAGCATCCGCCGAGCAAATCGACCTGTGTGCTGCCAGCGTCATCGGGCAGTGCCTGTACTACCACCACGACCGACACATGATGCCGCCGACCTTGTCGCAATTGACCCGGGACTCCGACGGCGTCGAAAAGGTTGCAAGGCACATATGCGAATTTTCCCTGATGGGAATCCAGTCCTGCGGGACCGCCCATAACAAGACTGCCACAGCCCGAACAGGAGCCATACCACAATGAAAAAACTACTTGTCGTGCTGATTATCGCCGGCGTCCTGGGCGGCCTCGGCTGGCAGATCGCCATCCGGGTCCGCGAGGCGCAGGACCAGGCGGGCGGCCCCGGGATGCGGGGCCGAGGCGGACAGCCCGCCGTGTCGGTCGAGCTGCAGCCGGTCCGCACCGACCGGATCAGCGAGATCGGGCGGTTCAGCGGTTCCCTGTTCCCCCGGTCACAGTTCGTCGTCGCCCCGAAGGTCTCCGGACGCCTGGAGGAATTGAAGGTCGATATCGGCGACGAGGTCCGGCCCGGCCAGTTGATCGCGAAGCTCGATGACGACGAGTTCGCACTCGCGGTCGAACAGGCGAAGGCCGAACTGGCGGTCGCCCGGGCGAGGCTGGCTGAGGCGCGAAGCTCGCGGGAGGTGTCGATAAAGGAGTTGGAGCGCGGGCGAGAACTGTGGGAACGGCGTGTGGCCTCGGACGCGGAGTGGGAGGAAGTTCAGGCCCGACACGAGGCGGCCAAGGCACGTTACGACGTGGCCCTTGCCGAGGTCAGCCGCCGGGAATCGCAGCGCGATGCGGCGAAGGTCCGGCTCTCATACACAGAAATCCGGGCGGCTTGGCCCGGCGGCGACCAGCCGAGGGTGGTCGGCGAACGGTTCGTGGACGAGGGCGAGATGCTCGGCGCGAACTCGGCCATCGTCTCGATCCTCGACAACAGCACAATGCGGGCGCGGATCGACGTGATCGAGCGGGATTATGCCCGCCTCCGGCCCGGCCTGGAAGCGGAGATCATGACAGACGCATATCCGGGCGAAACGTTTCGCGGGCAGGTCGTCCGTATCGCTCCCCTCTTGAGGGAGACCTCGCGGCAGGCGCGCGTCGAGATCGACGTGCCCAATCCGGACAACCGTCTGAAGCCGGGGATGTTTGTTCGAGCCGCCATCGAGTTCCGGAGGCGGGACGACGCGACCGTTGTCCCCCTCTCTGCTCTGGTCCGCCGCGACGAACGGCGGGGGGTGTTCCTGGCCGACACCGAGGAGATGGTCGCTCGATTTGTGCCGCTCGAGCTGGGGATCACCACCAGCGAGTATGCCGAGGTGGTGGACCCGCCGATCTCGGGCAAGATCGTGACCCTGGGGCACCACCTGCTGTCCGACGGCGCGGCGATTCGCCTTCCGGAGTCGCGCGAGTCGGCGGATGAAGGGGAGCGCGGGGCGCGGAGAGGAGAAGGCCGGCAATGAAACTCTCCCGATTCTCCATACATCGCCCGATCTTCACGACGATGGTCGTGCTCATCGTTATTGTGCTCGGGACTGTCTCGCTGCAGCGCCTGTCGATCGACCTGCTGCCCGATATCACCATGCCCCGGCTGAGCGTGAGCACCTCGTATGCCAACGCCAGCCCCGAGGAGATCGAGACGCTGATCACCCGGCCCATCGAAGAGGCGATGAGCGCGGTCTCCGGCGTCGAAGAGGTCAGCTCCACCTCATCCGAGGGGCGCAGCAACGTGACCGTAACCTTCACCTGGGGCACCAACATCGACGAGGCGGCCAACGACATGCGGGACCGGCTGGACCGGGTCATCCCCCGACTGCCCGACGACGCCGACCGGCCACGCCTGCGCAAGTTCGACCTGGCCGACTTCCCGATCCTGATACTCGGAGCATCCAGCGACCTCGACCCGGTCCAGATGCGCCGGATCATCGACGAACAGATCTCCTACCGGCTCGAACGGGTGCCCGGTGTTGCCGCCGTCGATATATGGGGCGGGCGAGATCGCGAAATCCACGTGGACATCGATCCGGACAAAATCCGGGCAATCGGCCTGTCATTGGACGAGGTCGTCGCTCGCATCCGGGCGGGCAACATCAACCTCCCCGCCGGCAGCATCCGGCGCGGCACCCACGAGGTCACCATCCGGACCCCGGGCGAATATCGGACCCTCGATGAACTCCGGGATACGGAGATCGCAAACCGCGGCGGCTCGTCCATCCTTCTGAGCGAAGTGGCCGAGGTGAAAGACGCCTGGCAGCGGGTGACACGCATCGCCCGGTTCGACGGGCGAATGGGCGTCCGGCTCTCGATCAACAAGCAGTCCGGCACAAACACCGTCGCGGTCGCAGGGGCGGTGCTCGAAGAACTCGAGCGGATCAACCACGACCTGCCGCACATCAACCTGGTGCCGATCATCGACCAGTCCGAGTTCATCCAGCGGTCGATCCGAAACGTCAGCCAGGCCGCAATCGTCGGCGGGGTGCTCGCCATCTTCGTACTGCTGCTGTTCCTCCGCAACCTGCGGAGCACCGCGGTCATCGCCACCGCGATTCCCGTCTCCATCATCGCCACGTTCGGCCTGATCTACTTCGGCGGGTTCACCCTCAACCTGATGACCCTGGGCGGGCTGGCCCTGGGGATCGGGATGCTGGTGGACAACTCGATCGTGGTGCTGGAGAACATCTACCGCCTGCGCGAGCAGGGCCAGGAGCCGCTGGAGGCGGCGGTCAACGGAAGCGAAGAGGTGACAGCGGCCATCATCGCCAGCACACTGACCACCCTCATTGTCTTTGTCCCTCTGATCTTCGTGCGGGGGATGGCGGGTGTCATGTTCCAGCAGTTGGCCTACGTGATCGTGTTCGCCCTGCTCTGCTCGCTGATCGTCGCGTTGACATTCGTCCCTATGCTGGCCGGCCGGCTGCTTCAGGTCACATCCATCAATCATGCCAACAATGACCAGACGCTTTCGCGCAAGGTGTTTCGCGCCTCCGGCCTGTTTTTTCGAGCGATGGATGGGGCCTACAAACGGCTCCTGCACAGTGCCCTCGAACACCGCCTGCTTGTCGTTGTACTCGCCTTGATTCTGCTGGGCGGGAGCGTGTTCCTCATCCCGCTGGTCGGGACGGAACTAATGCCGGAGAGCGACGAGGGCGAACTCCGGGTGACCATCGAGATGGAGGTGGGCACCCAACTCGATATCGTGGACCGGCAGACCCAGGAGATCGAGGCGATTGTCCGCCGCGAAGTGCCGGAGATCGACCGGATGATGGCCTCGGCGGGTGCCGGGGGATTTCGTGCACGCGGGGGTCACACCGGCTTCCTCCGCGTCTCTCTGGTCCCCCAGAGCCAGCGCGAGCGGTCCAGCGATGAGATCGCCCAGGCACTCCGACGACGCCTCGGCAATATCCCCGGTGCGACCGTTCGCATTCGCTCCGGCTCGGGAATGGGCATGCTGGGACGCATGATGGGCGGCGGAGGGGGCGAGCGGCTCCAGATCGAAGTCCGGGGCCACGACCTCGAGACCGCAGACGAACTGGCCGAGCGGGTGCAGGCCGCGGTGGAAAACGTGCCCGGTGTGACCGACGCCAGCACCAGCCGGGACATCGGCACCCCCGAGGAACTGATCGTCATCGACCGGCGCCGGGCGGCCGACATGGGGCTCTCCGTCAGGCAGATCGCCGGGATGCTCCAGACCGTACTGTCCGGCTCGTTAGCAGGCAATTTCCGTGAGGGGGGCGACGAATACACCATCCGCGTCCAGGTCGCCGACGCCGAATATCTGGACCTCGAGGACATCCTCGACCTGACGCTGACCAACTCGGCCGGCGAATCGGTCGTACTCCGCAATGTCGCCCAGCTTCAACCGCGGCTCGGCCCCACCCACATCGAACGCAAAGACCAGGAACGAGTGGTCACCATCTCCGCCAACATCGCCGACCGGGACATGGGATCGATCGTGGCCGATATGCGGGAGGCACTGAACGACATCCCCATCCCGCGCGGGTTCAGCATCGTCTTCGGCGG
>PWKM01000324.1 GCA_003559755.1 Planctomycetota bacterium | reverse complement strand
TCGGTCTCCGGGTCCAGCACGTAGCTGTCCGGCCCGCGGCTGTCCTGGTTCCCGTACTGTCCGAAGGTGAGCAGCTCGTTCCCGTTCGTATCGAGCACGACGATGCGGAAGCGGCCCTGGTCGGTGTAGAACACCCTTCCGTAGGGATCGACCTTGAACTCGGTCGCCGTGCAATGGCATCGCATGTTGTGGCTCGGGATCATGTCGAGGATGTACGAGACGCCGTAGCGCGTCCACAGGGCTCCCTGGAGCTCGCCCGAGTCGATGACCGAGCGCCGGGCGTACACCGTCTCGAACTCGGCCCGGGGCTGGTCCTCGGGCAGGTCCGGCTCGCCCTCGAAGGCGTAGCGAAACGTTTCGTTCGGGACGGGGAACCAGATGGCTCCGCCTTCCGGCCCGAACTTCATCACGCTGCCGTACATCCAGCGGTACTGCTGGGCCGGGTCCTGATCGACCTCGATGAGTGCCGAGGGGAGCCGTCCCTCGAAGAACTCGGGGATGGGCTGGCCGGGCGGCTTGACGATATCGGCGATGTAGATGTTGCCGGCGGGATCGACCTGGGGGCCGATGGCTCCGTCGCTCACCACATAGATTGCGGTGCGGATGAAATTGCCGTCCGGGTCGTACACGTCCACTCGTTTGCGGCCGTGGTACACCTCGCCGCGATGTTTGACGTAGACGTTCCCTTCGAGGTCCACGTCGAAATCACGCTCCCAACTGGTGGTCCCGGAGGGCCGGTTGGGAAGCCGTCCCCGGGCCTGGCGCTCCTCGAGGTTCATGGTCGCGGGGAAGGGCATCGGCTCGCCGTCCTTGTTCCAGCGCCGAACGCCCCACCGCCAGTGGTCCATCCCGTATATCTGGTTGTTCGGGCCGAGGCGATAGGTCTGGCCGTGCGAGCCCTGCGGGCGCACGTCTCGGACCTCGCCGGTCTCTTCGTCGTGGATGCGGAGGATGTGCCACCCCACCTTGTAGGCGACGGTGCGGCCGTCCTGGCCTTCCGCCACGTTCCAGTAGTTTCGCGACGGCCGATAGTCGGGCTGTTCCAGATCCGAGAACCCGTCGGGCCCGACCTCGCAGCGGAGCAGGGGGGCTTCGCCGAAGTCGCGGTTGCGGCCGACCCACAGGACGGCCGGTTCGGCCGAGGTGTCGAGGGCGAACGACCATCGCGTCCGGTCGGTCGGGTCGGGCAGGGCCAGCCGAGCGGTCTCGGCGGCACCGTCGTCGGTGAGAGTGAACTGGACGACATGATTGCCGCTGGCGACGTACACGGCGTTCCGGTCGGGCTCGACGCCGACCCAGCGCGGTCCGGGGACCTCGAATGAGCGGACATATTGCCCGTCTTCCTCGTTGACGACCACGACCCGGTTGTTGCCGGAGTCAGCGATGTACACTCGGCCCCGGCCGTCGGTGGCCAGCCCGCGCGGTTCGTTCAGGCGGGCCTGGCCGTCCCCGGTCTCATCCGGGCTGCCGAAGAACACGGTCGCCTCGTCCCGGTCGGGCAGTGCGACTCGATAGACCACGGGCGGGTTGGTCCGTCCGGCGAGTCCCAGTGCGAACACGCTGTTGCCGTCCGACGCGGTCGCGAGGTGAATATCACCGCCCACTCCCGTGGTGGCGATGGGATCGTCGCCCGCGTACTGCTCGTAGGCCAGCCCGCCGTCGGGGGCGATGCTCGCCAGCCACTTGTTGGTCGCCAGGACCCGGTGAGAGCCGCCGACGTATGCGGCACGGCGGACCGCCAGGTGGAGATTGCCGTCCGGCCCGACGGTCATGTGCTGAGCCAGGTCCTCGTAGGGGTAATAGCTCATCGATATGACGCGATAGATCGTGGGCAGGGGGCGGCCGTCTTCGCTGGTAAACGGGGTGAGCCCGGCGACCCGTTCGGCGGGCAAGCTCGACGGGAACGGCTTGATCGTCTGCTCGTAATCGCCGTCCCGCCGGAACACATGCACGCTGGTGTGCCGCCAGTGTCCCCGGGTCCAGCGCTCGGTGAGCACGTATGTCCGCCCGTCCGGGCCGGCGGCCAGCCCGATCACGTTGGTGATGTCGTTGGGGGTGGTCTCGCTGCCCGGTGCGTGACCGGCATACTCGACATCGAGTCCTGCCCGGACACGTACCTGGAAGGGGCCGCCCTCGGCCGGTCGGCCGCGGTTGTCGCGCCCGTCCCAGAGGAGCGTCTGGGCCAGCGAGTTCTTCTGGAGCGGTTCGGGCGCGTTCGGCCCGAGCTGTCCCGCCGCGAGATGGCGCACCACATCCCCGTCGGCATCGAGGATCGCCACCTCGACGTCGGTCGGCTCGCTCATCGCGAAGGTGATGCGGGCGCCGCCCTCGAACGCGGTTGCCCTGGGCGGTGCGGTGAAGGTTACGTCGCCGGCCATGCTGCAACCGGCACAGACGAGAACGACCAGAACCACGGCGCCGACAGTCCTTGCGATCATCACAACTCCTCCCAAATTACTCAGCCGGGCCAACCACAAACGAGCTTAATGGTACCGTTTCTCCGGCAAGATACAACCCAAAAAGCCCATGTCATGCCTCACGACAGCAGGTCGGCGACCTGTTCGAGCTGCTCGGGGATATCAACCTCGTTGGGGCACTTGGGCACACACGCCCCGCACTTCTTGCAGGCGAACGCCGATTTGTCACCGTCCTTATGCTCCCGGAGCTTGCGAAAGCCCGACCGGGCGAACTCGGTCATCCCGAAGAACGTCGCCCGATTGAACAGCAGGAAGTTCTGTGGGATATCGACCCCTTCGGGACAGGGCATGCAGTATCCGCAATGGGTGCAGACGGCGTCGGCCTTCTGCCGGATCGACTCCAGCCGATGCTGGAACGTCCGCCACTGCCGGGTCGTCATCGGGTTCCGCATCGACGCGATCGCCGCGTTCTCGTCCACGTGCCGGAGGGTGTTCAGACCGGAGAGAGCGACGGTCACCCCCGGCGTTCCGAGCACGTACCGGAGGGCGACCTCGGCCCCGGTTTCGGCCCCGGGCAGCAGCCGGAGGATGGGCGGGGTATCGACAGCGAGCGAGCCGCCGCCGAGCGGGTTCATGACCGAGACGCCCATCCCGCGGTCCGCCCCGTAGGCGATCGTCTCCTGCATCGTCGGCTTCTGCCAGTTATAGCTCAACAGCATGGCGTCGAACTCGCCGGTGTCGATGAACGCCCGGACGTTCTCCGGGCTGTCGTGCGAGGAGAACCCGCGGAACCGGATGTAGCCCCGGTTCGCCGCCCAGTCGGTCAGCTTGAAGAACAGCTCGCCCCGCTCCTCGAACGATTTCTTCCGCAGCGAGTGGAAGAACAGGTAGTCGATGGGGCAGACGCCGGTCTTCTCCAGCGCCTCCTCCAGCCGCTTTTTGAAATAGGAGAGCGGCTCGGGCCGATACATGGGCGTCTTGGTCTGGATGTACACCCGGCCGCCCTTCCAGCCCTTGAGCGCTTTCCCGATCGCCTCCTCGCTCAGCCCCTCGTGGTAGTCGTGGTGGCTGTCGAGGAAGTTGACCCCCGCATCGAGCGCGTGCCGGATGATGCGGGACGACTTCCGAAAATGGACGGTGCCCCAGCCGCCGCCTTTGGTCGGCGGCAGGCGCATCACGCCGAAGCCCAGCCGCGACACCATCGGCCCAACCTTGCCGTACTGCGAATACTCCATAGAAACTCCTGAACCGAGTCGTATCAGTAAAAACCGCTACGTCATTATAGTCGAGGTCGGACCGGACGCAAACAAATCACAATGAAACGCGCGGGCGAAGCCCTTGACAGACGTGCGGGCGCACCGGTAGAGTCCCCGTACTACGTTACCGGCCAGAGGAGACCTGTATGAACAAGCTCAAGATCTATATTTCCGTCGATTTCGAGGGCGCGGCATGTGTGGTGGGCGTGCCGGGCAAGAAGCTGAGCGAACTCGGCCGATATGAGTACGAGGAGGTCCGCCGCATCGTCACCGGCGAGGCGAACGCGGCGGTCGAGGGCTGCCTCGAGGGCTGGGCGACCGACATCCTGGTCAACGACGCCCACAACGGCGGGACCTGCATGATCCACGACGAGCTGCACCCGCGGGCGAAAGTCCTCCTCGGCTCCCCGCGCCCGCGCCGGTTCCTCGGGCTCGACGGGAGCTACGACGGCGTGATGCTCATCGCCTACCATCCGATGGCCGGGGTCACCAACGGCGTCCTGTCGCACAGTTACTCCAGCGCCGGCATCCAGCACATGTGGCTGAACGGGCGCCGGATCGGCGAGATCGGGTTCGACGCCGCCTGCTCGGGCGAGCTCGGGGTGCCCGTCGTATTGGTCACGAGCTGCCGGGAGGGCTGCCGCGAGGCCGAGGACTTCCTCGGGAACGTCGAGACGGTCGTCACCAAGTGGGGCGTCTCCCGGAACGCGGCGATCTCGCTGTCGGTCGCCGAGGCGCGCGACATGATCCGGGCCGCGGCGAAGCGGGCGTGCGGACGGATCGGCGAGTTCGAGCCGTTCAAGGTGGAGCCGCCGCTCGAGCTCAAGACCGAATACAAGCTCGAATCGTTCGTCGATGGCAAAGGCGGCGGGGAGCGGACCGGCCCGAGGACGTTCGTGCGGCGGGCCGACAGCATCTTCGACGTGCGGTGAACGGGGCTCCGGCGGGGCCGGGCAGGACAATCACCTGGAAGATGGCGGAAGAGCCGGCGGGCGGCAATACGGCGAGATGGTGGGCAGGGGCGGACTCGAACCGCCGACACCGGCATTTTCAGTGCCGTGCTCTACCTCTGAGCTACCCGCCCAAGATGCCGGATTATACGCCCTCCGCCCGCCCGCGTCAACTCGCCGGCGCGCGTTTTTCGGAAACGCGCAGGCCCGTCGGCCACGCCCTGTCGCGCGTCAGGCCGGGTCTGTGTCCGCCCCGACCGCTTGAACCGCCCGCCTGAAGCGGTCCGCCTCGCGATCAAGGTCAACATCCCACACGAGCATATACTCAGAAATAGGGTTGGCTCCGGCCCGGCAGAACTCCTGCAGACGCCCGGCGATTTGTTCGACCTGGAGCCGCTTCCTCGTTCGTTCGGTGTCGAGGGCGGCGGAGCTCAGGACCTGCACGAACGTGACCTCATGCAGTGCGCACTTTCGGTCCCGGTACGAGTAGAAGCCCGCCAGCGCCAACGTCAGGAACTTCCCGCAGACCTGTGTCGGC
>PWKM01000205.1 GCA_003559755.1 Planctomycetota bacterium | reverse complement strand
GCCGGGGCGTTTCCTCAATAATTTCCTTCGAAAAAACATCATCGGATCCGCGAATCGGAGCACATGAGGAGCACCTGTGGAATTTTTCCCGATCGCGTTCCGTATCCGGTTGGCGGACATGAACCTGCGACGATTTCGGGTCGTTTCGTAAAAAAGTTTTTTCTGCCCCGGCTCTGCGGGTTTCCTGAACGCACAACTTGTTCCGCGCAAAGATGTTACGCCGCATCGCCGCGCGGGTCCGGCCGAGCCAGACCACGCGCACCCTCTGCGTATATACCGTAGGACGCGGGCCAGACCAGGAAACGCCGGAATATCGAGGGTCGGCCGTATGCCGCCTCCACCGGCGGGTTGGCCGTGCCGGCTATCCCCGACGGATCATCCGGCGCTGCACCTCCGATTCGTCGGCTGGGCGCACCGTGATCCGGCCCGGCTCTGCCGCCCCGATCTGCGTCACGTCCACCGCCACCGACGGTTCATCGCGCCCCTTGCCGTACTTCGCGGTCAGCCGGGCGGCGGCTCGGAGATTTTCGTCGTACGGATTCCCGCGCAACAGCGTCACCGGTCCGGTGAACTCGGCGGCTTCGAGCCGCACGTCCCCGTCGAGTGCAAGCGATTCGAGCCGGCGGCACTCCGCCTCGTTCCGGGCGATCACCGCCTTCGTCCTGTCGTCCAGCCGGAAGTGTCGGCCCAGGCGGAGCAGGGCCACGTCGGGCACGTCGGCGTCCCGGTGGGCGAGCAGCTCGCCCAGCCGAAAGGCGAACCCCGGGTCGGTGAGCAGGCAGCCGCCCGCGGGCGACGGATACTCCTCGATGCCCAGTTCCGCGGCCAGCTTGATCTGGGGCTTGCGGCTCCGGCCCTCGAGTCCGAGCAGCCGGTCGCGGTCCACCCAACCGCGCTGCTCGGGGATGGTCGGAGGCAGGCGCCGGGCGCAGAGCGGCCGGAGCACCAGCCCCTCCAGTCCGGCCTCTCGGACGACCTGCCGCATCGGCTGCCCCCGCTGCGACATCGGCCGCTGCCCAAGCACTTCGCCGGTAACGACGAAGTCGGCCCCGGTCTCGGCCATCCGCTCCGCCGCCTTGCGGAGCAGGAACGCGCGGCAGTCGATACACGGGTTCATCCCGCTGCCCAGGCCGTGGCTCGGGTTCTTCACCATGGCGAGCATGTCGGAGCTCACGTCGATGAACGTGATGGGCACGCCCAGCCGCCGGGCCGCCCGGGCCGTGGGATGGTCCTCGTCCGGCTCGGCGCTCGACTGGTGGAAGACCGAGACAGCGGTGAGGCACTCGACCGCCACGCCCTGGTCCACGATCAGTTTTACCGCGAGCTGGCTGTCGAGCCCGCCTGAAAAGAGAGCAACCGCTTCTGGCACGTCAACTCCTCGGAATGGGCTTGTTTTGCGGATTCTAGCCGTCCCGGCTTTCTCCCGCAAGCCGCCGGGACCGGCGGGCGTGCCAGGGATGCGGTTGAAAGGGGGGCTATCAGCCGATATAATCCGCCCCCACGATTACGAGGACTGACAATGAGCGAAACCGACAGCCCGAAGCCGCCCCCGAAGACTCCGGCGTGGGAGCCGATCGCGATCATTCTGTGCGTCCTGGCACTGCTCCCGCAGATTTATTTCCGGGACGAGCTGTTCGCGGACATCCTGATGTACACAGCGGGCGTGCTGATGTTTATCGTGCTCGTGCGGAAAATCCGGCGGCTGCAGGCCCTGTGGCGGCACCAGAATAAAAGGAACGAGTAAATGGCGTCCGAAACCGAACCGGCATCCCTCCAGAAACTGCGGTCATTGTGCAAACGACGCGGCCTCATCTTCCAGGGGTCCGAAATCTACCAGGGGTTCGCGAACCAGTGGGACTGGGGGCCGCTGGGGGTGGAAATCTGCCGGAACGTGCGGGAGGCCTGGTGGAATAAGTTCGTCACCTCTCGCAACGACATGGTCGGGCTCGACTCGTCCATCATCACCAGTCCCAGAGTGTGGGAGGCGTCGGGCCACCTGGACAGCTTCACCGACCCGCTGGTCGAGTGCGACCGCTGCCACGGGCGGTTCCCCGGCGACAAGCTGATCGAGCAGGAGACCGGTGAGGACCTCGCCGGCCATCCGCTCGATGAGATCGACGAGCACATCCGCAAGAACGAGATCGCCTGCCCCAACTGCGGGGGCGAACTCGGCGAGGCCCGCCGGTTCCACCTGATGTTCAAGACCCACGTCGGCCCGGTCGAGGACGAGGGCTCGGTCGCATACCTCCGGCCCGAGACGGCACAGGGCATCTTCTACAACTTCGCCCTGGTCCAGAACTCGATGCGGATGCGGGTGCCGTTCGGCATCGCCCAGATCGGCAAGGCGTTCCGCAACGAGATCACCACCGGGAACTGGATATTCCGCACCCGCGAGTTCGAGCAGATGGAGATCGAGTTCTTCGTCGAGCCGGGCACCGAGATGGAGTGGTTCGACCACTGGCAGGAGGAGACCTGGGACTACTTCCGAACGCTCGGGCTGAGCGAGGACAAGATGCGATGGCGCGAGCACAGTGAGGATGAACTGAGCCACTACTCGAGCCGGACCGCAGACCTCGAATATTACTTCCCCTGGGAACGATGGGGCGAGCTGCAGGGCACGGCCTCGCGGACCGACTACGACCTCCGGCAGCACCAGGAAACGTCGGGCCAGTCGCTCGAATATCAGGACCCGATGACCCACGAGAAATATCTGCCCTACGTCGTCGAGCCGTCCTTCGGCGTGAACCGGACCGTCCTGGCTCTGCTCTGTGGCGCCTACCGCGAGGAGGAAGTTCGCGGCGAGACCCGAGTCGTCCTCGCGCTGAAGCCCGACGTTGCCCCGTGCAAAGTCGCCGTGTTCCCGCTGTCCCGAAAAGACAACCTCACGGCGATCAGCAACCCGCTTTTCGACGACCTCCGCAGACGCTGGCCGGCGATGCTGGACGAAACCGGGTCCATCGGGAAGCGGTATCGGCGGCACGACGAGATCGGCACCCCATACTGCATCACTGTCGATTTCGACAGCATCGACGACCGCAAGGCGACCGTCCGCCACCGCGACACGATGGAGCAGGACCGCATCGCCCTCGACCGAATTCCTGCATATTTGGAAGAAAAGCTGGGGTGACGCTGACACTCTGACGGTCACACCACCGGTCGAGAGACACTCTGGCCACCTGTCGCAGGCAGGCCGCTTCCTGTGAGCATATAAGGGGACCAAATCGGCGTGGTGACTCGAAATCCATTCGACCAGTACGCTCAGCCGGAAAATCGCCTGACGCATGCCCTCGTTTGCACACTGTCGAGAGAGCCGCGGCTGACGCGCCCGTTTCTGAAGTGGCTTGGGCTGTCAGACGTCCCGCCCGGCCCTCAACTCCGGATCGTGGAGCAGAGCGTACCCGGCGAGCCGGCCCCACGGGAAGACGGCGAAGCCAGGGGGCTTCCGGATGCGTGTATCTACACTCAAGAGGAATGGGCGGTGGCGATCGAATCAAAAGTGCAAGCTCCGCTACACCGGCCCCAACTGCGCAAGCACCGCAACACCTTGGAGAAACACGGGTTTCGCGTTGCGGGAGTTGTCAGTTTTACGGTGGATCAGCCACGCGGATGTCTGCCCGACTTCGTTCATCACAAGCAATGGCGCGAAATCTACCATTGGTTCTCCGAACGGTCAGGAGAGTCTGAATGGGCGCGGATACTCGTTGACTACATGCAGGTGTTCGAATCAAAAATGATCGCTCAAAATTACGGAATCCGGGGGACAATTACAATGTTCGACGGGCTGAAATTCGATAAGGACCATCCGTACACCGCGCGGGAGGGGCGACGACTTATCCGATTGATGGGCGACGAGCTACAGGCCCTGGAACCGCTCCATCGACTCGGGGTCGACCCGAAAGGCGATCGCCGGGGCTCTATCACAGGGCGCGGGAACGATCCCGTTTGGGATTACCTGCCTTTGCGCGCCGCCCGCAAAGCAAAGAACCACACGGATTTCCCTCACTTGACGATGGACATGGGCTCGAAAGGGGCCGCGGCTTGCGTGACCGTTCCCAACGGCGTGAAGGGCGGCGTTCGATCAAAGCTCAGAAACCTGGGGTACGAAGGATTCCAAGATGTCGTGCTGGAGATCGAGAATAACACCCGATCCGTTACGCAACGGTGTGCCGGAGCTCGCCCGATGATCTACGCGACCCAACGGCACTATCCGAGTCAAGGGGCTCGGCCGGAAGTGGATGCCCGCCTTGACGTTGACCTGCGGACCCTTGTCGATCGCGAGAGCGAGGCCATCAAATATCAGCCCCAATGGCTGCTGGGGCTCTACAACGTGCTGTGCAACAAGCAGTCCAACGTCCAGTTCGGTATTGAGATGCATTTCAGCTATGACTCGCCTGAGGTCCGGTCCGAACAGGTGCTGGACTTGTTTACGGACTCCTGGCTGGCAATGAAACCGTTGCTGGACCTCATCATTTCCGTCCGGTGACCCCGCTCGGCCGCCGCTTGCCAGGGACCGCGCTTCCCGTTATCCTCAGAGCCGGCCTATAATGACACAGCCGGGAGAAACTATGTGCGGAATCGCGGGCATCCTGAACGATGAAGACCCGGCCTCGCGGACGGCGGTCGAGCGGATGGTCGCCCGGATGCGGCATCGCGGACCGGACGATTCGGGTGCCGAGGTCGTCGGCCGATGCGGGCTCGGACACGCCCGGCTGTCGGTCATCGACCCCGAGACCGGCCACCAGCCGATGGCCAGCGAGGACGGAGCCGTCCGGCTCGTCTGCAACGGCGAGATTTATAACTTCCGGGAACTGCGAAAAGACCTCGAAGCCCGGGGCCATACCTTCCGGACGCAGAGCGACAACGAGGTGATCGTCCATCTGTACGAGGAGCAGGGTCCGGAGTGCGTCGCCGCCCTCGACGGGATGTTCGCGTTTGCCCTGTGGGACGAGCCGAACCAGCGGCTGCTGCTCGCCCGCGACCGCCTGGGCGAGAAACCGCTGGTCTATCACCGGGGCGGCTCGTTCTTCGCCTTCGCCTCGGAGTTGGGCGGGCTGACGGCTCTCGACGGGGTCCCCCGGGTGATCGATCCGGTCGCCCTCGATCTGTACATGGCATTTCTCGCCGTGCCCTCTCCCCGCACGATCTACCGCGACGTGTACAAGCT
>PWKM01000347.1 GCA_003559755.1 Planctomycetota bacterium | reverse complement strand
GTCTTTTTCTCCGTGTCGTTTCTTTTTTTCGATGCTGTTCCTGGAGCGTCCAGCCATCCTTCAGGTCTCCGTTCAGTCGGTGAACTTCCCTTTGATTCGGTCGAAGAAGCCGCTGCTGTGCGGGTTCACGTTCTCGTTTTCGACCTCGGCGAGTTGGCGGTAGAGTTGTTCCTGTTCGGTCGACAAGCTCTTTGGCACTCTAATGACCACCTGTATCAGCAGGTCGCCGTATCCGCTGCCCCGCAGTTTTTTGATGCCCTTTCCCTTCAGTTTATACACCTGGCCGGACTGTGTTCCCGGCCGGATTTTGAGGGTTGCGGTTTTTTTGTTGAGCAGGGGCACGTCGATTTTTGCCCCGAGCGCGGCCTGGCTGGGCGAGATCGACCGTTGCATGATCAGGTCGGAGCCCCGCCGCTCGAATATCGGGTGCGGTTTGACCGAGAGGTGGAGGTAGAGGTCGCCTCTCGGCCCGATGGGGTCGCCCGCCTCGCCCTGGCCTTCCAGGCGGAGTGTCTGGCCGTCCTGGACGCCCGGCGGGATGGTCGCGTCGATGGTGGTCGGTTTGCGGACCTGCCCGGCCCCGTTGCATTCGGGGCAGGCCTTCTCGATGACGGTGCCCTTGCCGCGGCACCTGGGGCAGGCGGACCGCATGGTGAAGAAGCCGCGCGAGCTTTGGACTTCGCCCAGTCCTCGGCAGGAGGGGCAGGTCTGGGGGCTGGTGCCGGGCGCGGCCCCGTTGCCCCCGCAGGTGTGGCAGGGCTCGTGCCGGGCGATCTGGATATGTTTCTTGCAGCCGAAGGCGGCTTCTTCGAAGGAGAGGGCGAGAGATTGTTCGATGGATATGCCGCGCCGGGGCCGCTGCCTCGTCCCGGTCCGGCCGCCGGTCCGGCCGCCGAACAGGTCGCCAAAGATGTCTCCGCCGCCAGTCCCTCCGAACAGGTCGCTGAATGACGCGAAGATGTCTTCGACGCTGGCCCCTTCGAAGTTCGTCCGCCCGGTCCCTCTCAGCCCCTCTTCCCCGAACTGGTCGTAGCGTTGCCGCTTTTCGGTGTCGCTGAGCACCTCGTATGCCTCGGCGACTTCCTTGAACTTCGCCTCGGCCGCTTTTCGGTCGTCGGGGTTTTTATCGGGGTGGTACTTGGCGGCAAGCTTACGAAACGCCCGTTTTATTTCGTCGGAGTCGGCGCCTCTTGAGACGCCGAGGACGTCATAGTAGTCTTTTTTTGCCATAACGCGGAGATTGTCGTCTCGGGGGGATCACCCCTCGATCCTCTCCCGGAGTCTTCGGAAGAAATCGCTGACCTCCAGCACCCATTCGGCGCGGCCTTCGCGGGGAGTGATTTCGATGCCCGAGAACTTTTCGGCCGCTTCTGCGAGTGCGCCCCTTATGTCGAAAATCTCGACATCGTACATCACTCGGACCAGGTCTTCGGCCATGCGGAGGTTGTCCGCCTCGCCAATCCGGCCAATCTGCCGGGCAGCGTTCAGCCGTTTCGATTCGTCGAGGTCCTTGTTGGCGACGATCTTCATCCAGAAGCCGAGTTCCTCGTTCTGGGCCGGGGGAGGGTCGAGCCGGCTTATATTTTGCCACCAGCCCTTGAACTCCTCGACAATTTCGGCCCGCCTGTGAGCCAGCCCCCAGGCGGCCCTTCCGGTAAGGTCGTAGGCGAGGAGTTCGCCGATGGCTCGCGCGGCGGTCTGCAGTTCGTTCAGGTCGTCGCTTTCCAGCCGGGCCATGAGGGCGGGGACGACTTCGACCGCTGCCCCCAGTTGGCCCATCGCCCGGAGGGTGGCGAGCCGGACCATTTTGCTGTTTTCCCGCTGCCTGAGCTCCTCGTCGGAGAGGCGGGCCTCCCGGTCGGCGAGGCCCTCTGCGAACTCGGTCTCGCGGTCGAGCAGGCGGATCAGCACCGAGGCGCTGTTGATGTCGCCCACCCGGCCGAGTGCGTCGGCTGCGATCATCCGCAGGGCCGGTTCGTTGTCCTCGGCCAGCAGATGGAGCCGGTTGCGAGTCTCCTGGTCCGAATGCCCGGTCTTCCGTATCAGCCGAGCGGCGAGGTAGCGTACCGCGGTGGCGTGGTCCTGTGCGAGCAGCCCGGAGACCTGTCCGCCGACGTTCTCGAGGTCCTCGGCATCCATCTCGTGCAGGGCGGTGAGGGCGTCGATACGGACGACCCATTGGTCGTCTTCCAGGGCCAGTTCGAGAAGGGCCTGGACGGCGCCGCGTCCGAGTTCGGCCAGGTTCCGGCGAGCGGAGAGCCGCCTTTCGACCCAGTATTCGTGCCTTCTCGCCGGCCAGTCGCCCTCGGAGATGCCCGACGGTGGCGGGGGGGCGGCCGGCGGTTCGGGCGAAGCGAGGACTGCGATCTCGTCTGCGATCTCGGCGGCATCGACACGGCCGGCCGGGACGAGGACCCCGAGGCCGATCATGGCACAGAGCGCGACGAGCGCCGCGCAAAATCGAAAGCGTTTCACTGTTGCCCCTTTCTGTATGGGTGCGGTGCCCGCCCGGCGGCCGCCCGAAGGAGGCGGGCACCTTGCCTTACCGTCCGGCCGTCATGAGACGCTCTCGGCGACGGCCTCTTCTTCGTCCTCCAGCTCGGCCACCAGGGTGTTCGTCGTGAGCAGGAGTCCGGCGATGCTTGCCGCGTTCGACAGGGCGGCCTTGACCACCTTGGCGGGGTCGATGATCCCGGCCTTGACCAGGTCGACGTACTTGCCGGTCAGCGCGTTCAAGCCCTCGTTCGGCCCCAGCTCCATTACTTCGGCTACCACGACCTCGCCGTCGAGTCCGGAGTTGTCGGCGATCTGCCGGAGCGGTGCGGAGAGCGACCGGGCCAGGATGTCGGCCCCGATCTTCTCGTCGCCCCGCAGCCGGTCGCGGGCGGCCTTGACCGCGTCGACCGAGCGGAGCAGGGTGACGCCGCCGCCGGGGACGATCCCCTCTTCGGCGGCCGCCTTGGTGGCGTGGAGCGCGTCTTCGACCAGAGCTTTCTTCTCCTTCATCGCGGTCTCGGTCGCGGCTCCGACCTTGACCACGGCCACGCCTCCGGTCAGCTTGGCCAGCCGCTCCTGGAGTTTCTCGCGGTCGTAGTTCGACGTGGTGGTGTCGATCTGTTTTCGGATCAGGTCACACCTCGCCTTGATGTCGGCCTTCTTGCCGGCCCCGCTGACGATGGTGGTGTGGTCCTTGGCGATGATGACTTTTTCTGCGGTGCCGAGGTGGGCGGGCTGGACCGCGTCGAGCTTGATGCCCAGGTCCTCGGAGATGACCTGGCCGTTGGTGAGGATGGCGAGGTCCTCGAGCATCGCCTTGCGCCGGTCGCCGAAGCCGGGCGCCTTGACCGCGCAGCATTTGGCCACGCCGCGCAGCTTGTTCACGACCAGGCCGGCGAGCGGCTCGCTCTCCACGTCCTCGGCGATGACCAGCAGCGGCCGGCCCATGCCGACCACCTGCTCCAGCAGCGGCACGAACTCGCGCAGGTTGGAGATTTTCTTCTCGTAGAGCAGGATGAGCGGCTCCTCGAGGACCGCCTCGAGGGTGTCGACGTTGGTGATGAAGTAGGGCGAGATGTAGCCCTTGTCGAACCGCATGCCCTCGACGACATCGAGCTGGGTGTCGATGGTGCGGCCCTCTTCGACGGTGACCACGCCGTCGGCCCCGACCTTCTCGAGCGCGTCGGCGAGCAGGTTGCCGATCTCGACGTCGTTGTTTGCCGAGATGGTCCCCACCTGGGCCCGGTCTTCGCGGCCCTTGACCGGGGTGGCGATGTTGTCGATCGACTTGACGACGGCGGCGACGGCGGCGTCGATGCCGCGTTTGACCGCCATCGCGTCGGCCCCGGCCGAGATCATTTTCAGGCCTTCCCGGTAGATGGCCTCGGCGAGCACGGTCGCCGTGGTCGTCCCGTCGCCGGCAACGTCGCTGGTCTTGGTGGCCGCCTCGTGGATCAGCTTGGCGCCCATGTTCTCGAAGGGGTCTTCCAGCTCGATGTCCTTGGCCACGGTAACGCCGTCCTTCGTGACCTTGGGCGAACCCCAACTCTTGTCGAGGATGACATTTCCGCCGGCCGGCCCCAGGGTGGTCTTCACCGTTTTGGCCAGCCGCTCGACGCCCGCCAGGACCTTTCGCCTGGCGGCATCGTCATACATCAGTTGCTTTCCCTTTGCCATTCTCGTTCTGCCTCCTTTATTCTATAATTGCCAGTATATCGTTTTCTCGAAGGATGCGACAGTCTTTTCCGTCGATTTCTGCCTCATCGCCTCCGAATTTATTACATAAAACGACATCGCCCTCCTCGACCAGGGGCTTCGCCCGCTCGCCGCTGTCGAGCATCCGTCCCGGCCCCACGGCGACGACTTTGCCCTTCTGCGATTTCTCACGGGCGGTGTCGGGCAGCACAATGCCGCCGGACGTCACTTCTTCCTCTTCGAGCATCTCGACCACGACTCGATCATCGAGCGGTCTGACTCCCATCGTTTGGACTCCTTCTGGTTTGATCCTGTAGATTGCTGTTGTCTTGACCTTTGGACAGGGGGCCGGCTGACGGCACCGTTCGGCCGATTACATCATGCCGCCCATGCCACCCATACCACCCATGCCGCCCATTCCGGGGCCCATGCCGCCCATACCGCCCATACCCGGGCCGCCCGGTCCGCCGGGCATGTCGCCCTCGTCCTCGTCGCTCGGCTCCTCGGTAATCAGGCAGTCGCTGAGGATGAGCACGGAGGCGACGCTCGCCGCGTTCTGGAGCGCCGAGCGGACGACCTTTGTCGGGTCCACGATTCCGGCCTCGACGAGGTCGCCGTACTTGTCGGAGTTCGCGTCGTACCCGAAAGCGCCCTCGCCCTTTTTCACTCGGTCAACCACTACGCTGCCGGACTTGCCGGCGTTCGCGGCGATGTGATATGCGGGGCGGGTGAGAGCGTGCCGGACGATGTTGGCGCCGGTCTTCTGGTCGCCGGAGAGGCGGAGCTTGTCGAGCTCGGGCAGAGCCCGGATGAGGGCCACGCCGCCGCCGGGCAGGATGCCCTCCTCGACGGCCGCCCGGGTGGCGTGGATCGCGTCCTCCACCCTGGCCTTCTTCTCCTTCATCTCGCTCTCGGTGGCGGCGCCTACGTTGATCTGGGCCACGCCGCCGGCGAGCTTGGCCAGCCGCTCCTGCAGCTTCTCCT
>PWKM01000197.1 GCA_003559755.1 Planctomycetota bacterium | reverse complement strand
GGGGATGAAATGTACCGACGGGTGTAAGGCGCGTAGATAATCGCGCATTTGCGGCGAGAGTGCAATCAGCGCGTCCGCTTGTGCCAGCGCCGCGCGTAGCAAATCCGTATTTCCGCCGCTGTAGACTTTTAGCGGATTGGGCCCGCCAACGCGCACGACCTTCTTCCTTGCGCCGCAGCTCTTGAATTTATCCCCCTGCATAATGAGAATGTCGAAGGCCAACGCGACATCCAACGGACGACCGGCGTTTTGCGGCGCGCCCGGGGCGATATGGTCCAGGCTTGGGATCCGGGCGCTGAGCCGACGCGCATTGATTCCGTAGGCCCAGCCCTCCTGATTTTCGCTTCCGTAATACCATTGCATCAGGGGTTTTTTACCGGCCACGGGCGCAGGGAGGGCGCGCACGGAAGGCGGCGGGTGGAGTTGCGGGCGCGCCGCCTCGAAAAACGCCCGCACGGCGCAGGCGCGGGCCGGCCAAGTGAAATCGGTTTCCAGCCGTGCCTTCGTGGTGCGCCCCATCCGCTGGCCAAGCGCGGGATCGGCGATCAGCCTGTTCAGCGCGTGGACAAAACTTTCGGGCTGATCGGGATTGCATATCAGGGCTGTCTCGTCGGACACCAACACCTTGCACAGCAAGGGCAGGTCCGAGGTGACAACCGGTTTGCCCTGTGCCATGTATTCGAAGATCTTCAGCGGCGAGAAGAGAGCTTCCACGTCATACTGCTCGCCGCTAACCTTGGCGTCGTGCAGGAAGGGCGCGATGCAGATATCGACAGCAGCAATGAAGCCTGGCTCCTCAGCCGGCGAGCGGTGGCCGTGAAAGACCAGGTTGGGTATGTCTTGCGATTTCGCCTGCCAGTCCGCGATATCTTTCGCCGTGCCGCCCAGCATGTGGAAGGTGACATTGGGCATGCGCCGGGCCAGTTCCCAGCACAGTTCGGCCCCCTTGCCAGGGTAGAGATGACCGACATAGCCGATATTGCGCCCGGGGCGGCTCTGTGGCCCCAGATCGAAGGGCGGAGGCACTTCGCGCATCGCGTCGGCGGCTTCGTGCAGCACGGTGATCCTGCGTTCCAGACCGCGCAGCATGGCCGCCTGGAGCCGTTTCAGGGGTTGGCTGATCACCACAATCCGTTCCAGCGCAGGACTGCGCGCGACAAGGCTTTGATAGGCGAATTCGGCCTCGCCCTTGATGTTGTGTTCCTCGAAGATGACCGGCACATCGGCGAGCGCGGCGTAAAGCGCGACTTCGAGTGATTGGGTATAGACATGCGTGCAGCCATCCGCGATGGCCTGCCGCATCAGGCGGTAGAGCAGGTTTTCACGCCCACGATCGTCCTTGGCCTGCAGAACCACCGGAAAACCTGTCTGCAGGCCGAAATGGCCATGCACGTCGCCGTGCCCCGTGGCCCCGTCGTAATCGGCCGCACGCTCTCCATAAAGCGTCACGTCCAGGCCAATCTCGGCGAGCGCGGCGCATATCTTCATGACTTGCACATTGTTGGCCGCCTGCGTGGGCATCGCGGCATTGGGGATATAGGCCAGTTTGAACAGGTTGCGCGGCGCAAAGCGCGCGGCCTGAGGGAAAAGCGTGTTCGTCAGCAGGTTCCGGCATTTTTGCGCGTCATCGCTGTTCTGCAGCTCCAGCCAGGTCACCGCCTCGGCGGCTTCGCGCATCAGCCGCGTTGAAACGGCAGGAAAGCCGTCAGCCTGCTGCCCACTTTGCAGCTTGTCACAGACGGTCATCACGGTCTTGACCAGCGAGGCTGGCTGCAGTTTGGCCAGGAAGTCGACCAGCGTTCTGACTGATGCCGTGTCCGGCTGCGTCCCGCAGGCGGTTGCTCCGTGATGTTTGGTCCAGCGCAGATGCGGGCTCTTGCGGAAATTTCTCGAATTGCCGATCACCGCATGCGGCACCTCGGCGCGCCAGAGCACATACATCAGGCTGAACTGGTCGCGTTCCGGGCCGGCGATGTATTCCTCGAACCACAGATCGTTGATCCGCCGCAGCACTGGGCTGTTGCGGCGCACCAGAAAGCCGTTTTCCAGCAAGCCCCAGTGGCGCGGGAACTTTTCCTTCTTCAGCCGTTTCCGAAACGAGGTTGTGCGCGCCTTGTCGACCTTACCCAAAGCCAGACATTCCTCGATCTCGTCGAACACGCAATCGCGCTCGAAATGCGCGTAGCCCGCGATGTCACGGTCCTGCAGCGCGTCCCGCGCCATGGTGGCGACATCAGGTTCGATGATCGTCAGGCTGGCGTCGAGATAAACGCTGATATCGTGATCGGGCAGGTAAAGATGCGGCAACAGCTTCGGGAGGCGCGACGCGCGGCGCGGGCTAAGGCCCTCTGTATCGAGCGCCACGACCTCCCATTTTTCCGACTTCAGGGTGAAATTGTCGGTGAACAGGATGTAGCGCGCGGCGGGATCGAGGGTTTGGGGCTCTTTCAGCGCCTCATAATCCCCCACCAGCACCGTATAAACGACGATTTTCGTATCCGCCTTGCTACGCGGTCTGGCTCGGCGTTGCCGGCGCGCTAGTATGCCAAGGTTGAATTCAATGACCGAGCGAAGTTCCGGCCGCCGCGTAAGAAGTGCGACATAGGCAGTTTTTGCCTGTTCGAGGTGGCCTTTCCTGAGTAGCTTATTGGCGTTTTTTAGCGTGCTGCTTTTCTGATCCTCAACCATAGTCCCCTAACTGTCCTGTCAAACCGCGATTGTTTTCTTCTTATATTCGAGCGCACGGCCGAATCCGCGCAATTGATACAGTGCCCGATGCCACCCAACGGCTTTCATTCTCGGCCAATGCCAACAAAGCCAGCCGCGCCGGTTGGCGGCCGCTGCCTCCTGGCTGTACGGGCCGTTCGGACGTCCACCGCCAGTGGCATCAAGTCTTCTTAGCAGGCTTGCGGACCCCCGCAGGCTGGATAAACCGGCCGGGTGACGTCAAAACTCACCAGCACCAGGACTCGGCGCGTCCTCAACGCAACGGTCGCTCCATTACCTCAATGCCAGAGGAACTCTATGCGTCAACGCTTCCTTCTGCGCTTTCGGTTGCGCGTGCTTCGGGGCGAGACTCTGGACCGGATTCGTGCAGGGTGGAGCCGCGCGGTTCGGCGATCGGTTCCGTCGCGTTTTGCGGTGTGACGCGTTTGCGGATCACTGCTATAGCATCCCGGCTGGTAGTTCGCGGCAGCTTCATGCTATCGAAGAACAAAATGTCTTCCACGTTGGCCTCGATAAAGGCGCTCTGCGCGGGTGTGGCGTGGCTCGAAATCCATTTTCCGCCATGTTTGAGCTTTTTTAGAGCCTCCCGCGTCTTGAGCTCCTGTTCAGCCTTATCGGGTTGGTAATGAAGATCCTCAATGATGTAAAAACCGCCGGGTTTGACGAGTTCAAAGAGGCAGGAAAACGAGATTTGCTGGTGTTTCGAAGCATGCAGGCCGTCGTCGATAATGACGTCGAAGGATTCCCCCAGTTCGCGGAGCTTTGCCAGATCTTCAGGCTTCGATTGGTCACCCTGGATGATCCCGGTCCACTCGCCTCTAGCGCTAGTGAAGTCCTTGATGTCGTATCCGTAGATGCGCGCATCGGGGAGGTACTCCGCCCACATGGTCAGGGAAGGCGCAGAGGAAAAATAATCAAAACCTGCTTTTTTTTGGTCATCGTGGCAGAAGAGCCCGATTTCGAGAAGCGCTTGAACTTTTCCGGGTTTAATGAACTCTTCGTATACTGTGGTGTAGAGATGCTTTCGGAAGCCCTTGTCCGACCCTGATGCATCGCATAGGCGAGTCAACGGTGTGCGTCCTTGTATTTTTTGAAACCATGCCTTTGCGTGGTGACCGACATCGCTGCTTGTGGGCGAACTTGGGTTTCCGCGCGACGGCGCTCCAGGTTGGAGGTCGGCGTCGTCCAGAGCCTTCAGGCTGATGCTCCACGGCACAGTGATTCCGGCCTGTGCGAAGTTCTCGCAGATTCGGGCCTTAGCGAGCTGCGGATGCGTTTCGCGTAGGCCGAGTGTGTCCAGACTTCGATTAAAGCACTGGATGGCCGTTTTGGGATCGCCCGCTGCAGCATAAGCGCGACCGACACTGTCGTTGGCTCCGGCCGCAAGCACCCGGCCAGCCAGTCTACGTGGACAGCCATGCTCTATGGCTTGACAAATCTTTTCGCGGGCCTCATCGGTTTGGCCAAGCTGAAACAGTGAGGCCCCAACATAGAGTAACGTGGGCCAATCCGTGGGTTCTTCCTCAAGTAGATGCAGGCCCGCCGCGGCAGTGTGTGCCCAGTCGCCAAACAGC
Source organism: Planctomycetota bacterium (assembly GCA_003559755.1). Taxonomy (GTDB): domain Bacteria; phylum Planctomycetota; class PUPC01; order PUPC01; family PUPC01; genus PUPC01. The sequence goes on along the minus strand of PWKM01000197.1, from coordinate 893 downwards.
CAGTTGGACTGTATCCGGTTCGCCTCCTTGGACGTAAGGGGCACAATTTCAGCACTGACCTCCGCCGTAAGATGCTTGCGCTCGGAAACGGCGGTTCCAGTGGGGTCAGTCGTCATTTTTCCATAGCTCGGTCAGGATCGTGATCTGGGCTTCGGCTTTTAGTATTTCCTGTTTCATGGTGGCCTGTTGTATCTCCAGACGTTCGCGATGCTCTTTCTCCTGGTCAAGCGTCCTTCGACATTCATTGAGGCGTTTTTCGTGATCTTCTTTGACTGATGAAAGGCTTGCCCGCGATTCCGTCAATTCTTTTTCGAGCTGAGTGCATTGATTGGCATGTTTTTCGCAGGCGCGAGTGAGCTCCTTGATGGTTCCCCGTGCTTCCTCAAGCGCGATCTTCCAGCGATTGCGTATCAGGCTTATGCTCGGCCAGTCCGGATCGGTTCGGTCCTGGGATTCAATCTCGAAGCCGCAGGCCGTCAGCGCCTGGAGCATGGCCTCTGGGTCTTCGGGTGTATCGTAGAGTCCGGCAACCGGGTAACGGAGCTGAATCCGAGAGAAGTTTTTGTAGGCATGGGTCTCGATCAGGGCCGCCAGGATCGGCCCTTCATCCGCCGGCGCCTCAAGGATCAGTTTGTGCTCTTCTTCCGGAGACAGGCCGATTTCCTGGATGAGCTGTTGCGGTGTGAGGGCCGAGACCCGCCGCATGCGCTCCGTCTTCAGACCCGGGAAGAGTTGCAGGAGGTCGGCTGGCTGGTGCCGGCTGCTGGCCTGGGCCCAGTTGAATTCATAAAGGGTGACCGTGTCTCCGGCGCTGACGTCCGGGACGATTGCGGTCTCGAGTACTTCGACATTCGGGCGTTCGCCGAAAGCCAGGCGCAGGGAACGGGCGAGTT
>PWKM01000141.1 GCA_003559755.1 Planctomycetota bacterium | reverse complement strand
TTTGACGGCTGGTCTGGTATCGACCCGACGGAGCGTTCCGCATGCATCGAGCGAATGCGCCGCAAGATCGTTCTCGACCGTGACGAAATTGTGAGAACCATATGCGCCGAGGCGGGCAAGACCCGCGCCGAAGCCCTGTCGTCCGACGTGCTGCCCACCCTGGAGATGCTGCGATACCTGGAACGAGAGATGGCGAGGATATTGGAGCCACGCAAGGCGAAAACGCCGCTGGTGTTCGGCCGGGCCTCCTCGCGAGTGGAATACCGACCGCGCGGCGTGGTGGTGGTCATCGCGCCGTGGAACAACCCGTTCCAGCTATCCCTGGTCCCGGCGGCGTTTGCTCTCGCAGCGGGGAACACGGTCGTGCTGAAGCCGTCGCCGCTCGCACGGAAGACCGCGGCGTTGGTCGGGCGTCTGTGTGAAGAGGCGGGGCTTATTCAGGATGCCCTCCAGGTCGAGGATGGCGGTGCGGAAACAGCGCTGGCGTTGATCGCCGAGCAGCCCGACCTCGTGTTCTTCACCGGGGGGCCTGCCGGCGGCCGGGCCGTACTCGAGGCGGCCGCCAGGCACCTGATCCCGGTGATCCTCGAACTGGGCGGCAAGGACCCGATGATTGTGCTTGCCGATGCAGACCTCGAACGCGTCGAGCAGGCGGCCTTGTACGGCGCGTTCACCCACGCCGGACAGCACTGCGTATCGACCAAGCGGCTGTTGGTCGAAAAGCCCATCTACGGAACGCTCCTCGACCGGATCGCGAACCTCACCCGCTCCCTGACAGAGACGGGGGAGTGGGGCCGGGTCGTCGATGAACGGGCGATGGCCGCGGCGGCCGAACAGGTACGGGAGGCCGTGGCCGACGGCGCCCGTCTGGTTGTGCCGGACGACCTCGACCGCGCCGGCGCGGAACCGACGCTGGTCAGCGACTGCAGCCCGTCGATGCGGCTCGTGCAGGAAGAAACGTTCGCCCCCGTGCTCGCCGTCCTCCCGTTCGAGACCGATGCGGAAGCGGTCGAGATGGCGAACGATTCGCCGTTCGGGCTCAACGCCAGCGTGTGGTCCGGCGACGCGGCCCGGGCCGACGACGTGGTCGGACGACTGCGCACCGGAAACGCCTGCGTCAACAACGTCCTCATCAATATCGGGAACCCGCACCTGCCCTTCGGTGGCGTCAAGGCGAGCGGGTTCGGACGATACCACGGGCCGGAGGGCCTCCGCGCGTTTTGCGTCGAGACATCGGTCCTCGCCAGCCGGAGCAGGCGGAGGACCGAGCCCAACTGGTTTCCGCACGACGACAACATGGCCGAGATGACCGATGAACTGATCGAACTTCGCTACGGCGAGATGAGCCGATGGCAACGGCTGACCGGATGGATCCGAGTGGGCCGAAAACTAACCCGTCGAGGGAAGAATTTATGACCGGGACCAGGCAGGGCCGAGTTGTGGTGATCGGGGCCGGGCTGGGCGGCATCTCCGCCGCGCTGTCGCTGGCCGCCGATGGATATCAGGTCGTGGTGTACGAGAAGAACAATCACGTGGGCGGCAAGCTCAACCTGCTCGAAGAACAGGGGTTCTCGTTTGACCTGGGGCCGTCGATCCTCACCCTCCCCCAGTTCTTCGAACAGCTTTTCGAGCGGCACGAGCGCACGATGAGCGACTATGTCGCCATCCGCACCCTCAGCCCACAGTGGCGCAACGTCTTCGAGGACGGTACGCGGATCGACCTGTTCGCCGACCCGGCTGAGACCGTCGCAAAGAACGATGCCCTGTCCGGGGACGACGAAGCGGACCTCGAGGCGTTCATCGCCTACTCCAGGAAGCTGTATGAGAAGACCGTGCCCGGGTACTTCGACCGCGGGCTCGACAACGCCCGGGAGATGATCCGCTTCTACGGACCGATCTCATCGCTGCGCGACTTCGACCTGTTCCGCACGATGAACGAAGGCGTCTCCCGCCGCGTGGACAACCGGTATCTTCGCGACATCCTCAACTTCTTCGTCAAATACGTCGGCTCGTCCGCCTACGACGCCCCGGCCGTGCTCAACCTGCTGCCCTACGTGCAATTCGAGTACGGGCTGTGGTATGTCGACGGCGGGATGTTCGGCCTGGCGCGGGCGCTCGAACGCCTGGCCCGGGAGGTCGGCGTCGAGTTGCACCTCGGAACCGAGGTCGCCGGGCTGGAGCACGCCGATGGCCGAGTGACCGCCGCCCGGCTGGCCGGCGGCGAACCGGTCGAAGGGGACGTGTTCGTGTGCAACATGGAGGTGGTCCCGGCCTGCGAGCGATTGCTCGGCGAGCCGCCCCAGGCACTGCGCCGACTGAGCAAGTTCGAGCCGGCCTGTTCCGGCCTCGTCCTGCACCTGGGCACGGACCGCGAGTACCCGCAGTTCGCCCATCATAATTTCTTCTTCTCGCGGGACCAGCGAAAACACTTCGACGACGTGTTTCACCGCAAGGTACTGCCCGAGGACCCGACCTTGTACGTCGTCGCACCGGCTCGCACCGACCCGACCCAGGCGCCCGCGGGCTGTGAAAACATCAAGGTGCTGCCGCACATCCCACATCTGCAGGACCGACCCTTCACCTCCGACGACTACACGGCTCTCCGCGAGCGTGTGCTCGACAAGCTCGAACGGATGGGTGTCGAGGACCTGCGTCAGCATATCGTCGTGCAGGATATGTGGACGCCGGAGGACATTGAGCGGCGTTACTACTCGAACCGCGGGGCGATTTACGGCGTGGTCTCCGACCGCAAGTTGAACCACGGCTTCAAGGCGCCAAAGACGAGCGAACGGTACGAAAACCTGTACTTCGCGGGCGGCAGCGTGAACCCTGGCGGCGGCATGCCAATGGCCGTCCTGTCCGGCCAGCAGGTACGCGACCGGATCGTCGCCGCATCGACCGATTAACCAATAGAGGGCCATCGAATGAGCAACGCACGCATCGGCATTGTGGGGGCCGGCCCAGGCGGCCTGACCGCCGGGATGATCCTGGCCAAACGCGGGTTCGACGTGACCGTTTTCGAGCAGAAGGACACCGTCGGCGGGCGCAACGCGCCGATCCGGCTCGGCGATTACACGTTCGACACCGGCCCGACGTTCCTGATGATGAAGTACATCCTGGAGGAGGTGTTCGCGCTCGCGGACAGGAGCGTCGAGGACTACCTCGACATCCAGCCGCTGGACCCGCTCTATCGGCTCAAGATAGGCGGCGTCGAGATTTTCCCATCGCCCGACCAGGCGAAAACAAGGGAAGAGATTCGCCGCCACTTCCCGGGCAGCGAGGCGGGGCTCGACAAGTTTATGCGAAAAGAAGGCGCCCGGCTCGAACGGCTGGTCCCGTGCCTCAAGAAACCGTACGACAGTCTGCTCGCGTATGTCGATCCCATCTTCCTCAAAGCTCTGCCCCGGATGTCGCTCGGCCGGTCCGTGTTCGGCAACCTGGGCCGGTACTTCAAGCACGACGACCTGAAGCTCTGCTTCGCGTTCCAGTCGAAGTACCTGGGGATGTCGCCCTGGACCTGCCCCGCGTTCTTCACGATGCTGTCCTACGTCGAGCACGCGATGGGCATCCACCACGTGACGGGAGGGCTGAACCGCATCTCGCAGGCAATGGCGGATATCCTCGAAGAACGGGAGGTGCCCGTCCATTTGAACACCCGCGTGAAGGAGCTGATGCTGGAGGGCCGGCGGGCGGTGGGCGTCCGCCTCGACGACGGGACCGAGGAGCGGTTCGACGGGATCGTCATCAACACCGACTTCGGCCACGCGATGAACTCACTGGTGCCGGAGCGAGCTCTCCGCCGGTACACTCCGCAGAAGCTGAAGAAATGGCAGCTTTCCTGCTCGACGTTCATGCTCTATCTCGGCGTTCGAAAGCAGTACCCCGACCATCCTCACCACAACGTCGTCTTCGCCGAAGACTATCAGCGGAACATCCAGGAGATCGCGGAGCGCGGCATCCTCCCCGACGACCCGTCGTTCTACGTTCAGAACGCATCCATCACCGATCCCACGCTGGCACCGGAGGGCTGCTCGACGATCTATATCCTGGTCCCATGTCCGAACCAGCGGGCAGGAATCGACTGGAATCGGACCGCCGAGGCCTATGCGGACAAGGTTCTGGACCTGGCCGAAGAACGGGGCGGGTTCGAGGGACTGCGAGACGCCATCGAACAGAAGAAGATCGTGACACCGGCGGACTGGGAGACCGACTACTGCGTGTACGAGGGGGCGACGTTCAACCTGGCCCATACCATGCGGCAGGTGCTCTTCTTCCGGCCCCACAACCGGTTCCAGGACATCGAGAACTGTTACCTGGTCGGCGGCGGTACCCACCCGGGCAGCGGACTCCCCACCATCTACGAGTCCGGGCGAATCTCCAGCGATCTGATCTGCCAGGACTTCGGCGGGGCCGCGTAATCTCCGCGCCCGGGGCGTTCACCACCGGATGATGTGTTCCTGGTACGGCGTCTGGTCCTCAGCCGGGGTGAAGATGATGTCCTCGCTCATCTGCTCGGGCGTCAATGTGTCTCCGAACTTGGAAAGGTAGGGGAAGTCCAGGTCGTCCGAGTCGAAGAAGTTCTCTGGTTCGGCTCGGCTTAGCAGCCCTGAGAAAACGAAGCGACTGGCGTCTGCATACCGAAGCGTCAGGCGCCCGCCGGCGCACATCCTGGCTGTGGACGCCAGGTATATGAGCACTTCCGTGTCGTAGCCGGCCGTACCCGTCAGGGCGATGGGATAGACGGGGTTTGGGACGGGGAAGCGGAGAATCAGCGGGGCGGCGAGGCCCTCTGCCGCGACTTCCCACTCGGCATGATCTTCGGACGGGTTGATGATCGCCACGACGAAGCACCACCCCCGCGAGATATACGAGTCGAACGCCTCGGTGTCCTGCTCGTCGAACTGGAAGTCGTTCTCGTTCAGCCACGAAATCAGGTCGCCGGCGTCGTCGGCCCGCACGACGCGGACGTCATAGATGCCCACTTGATGTTCCGCGATCACAGCGACTGACTCTGAACCGGCTCGTGGGATAGGCGGGAAAATTATCGGCAAAAGGAAAATTATGACACCCGGTATCGAGTAACAGATCAGTCTGCGCCGGTTTTTCTTGATCCATGACGACACGGGCACAACAAACGAGAGCAGACAAAGCACAAACATATACGCTGACACGAGACATATTAGAAAGACCGGAGCCCA
>PWKM01000242.1 GCA_003559755.1 Planctomycetota bacterium | reverse complement strand
GGCCAGCATTTCCGGCTCATTTCCGCTCTCCCACACTTTCGCCAGCGGTGTGGTGAGCACGGGAAGTTCCCGCCGCAGCAGGCCGGATGCCTTTGTCAGTTCCTCGGTCTCCATCAACCTTGCGACCAGTGCCTCACCGGACAGGGTCTCGCCCCGCCATCCGATCTCGATGTCAGGGTGTTTGTCGGCGATGTCGCCCAGAACCACTGCGGCCAGCCGGTACTGCGAGGTTTCGATGCAGTTTTCGAGCAGCATGGCGAACGCCTCGCCCAACAGGTCGGATTCCGGGTACCTGAGCGTCAGCGAGCGCAGGATGGTCTGGCTGCGGAGCATCCCGTGCTCGCTGTCCTGTACCAGCCGGCCCGCCTGCAGCAGAAAAGCATCGGCGAGCGAGCTGTGCGGATGCCTGGCCTGCAGTGCGAGCAGGGCCTCGACCTTCCGCTCTTCGACCAACTGTTGATACTTGGGCTTCAGGGCCTGGTCGACCCGAGCATAGACCTCGTGCCCGTGTTCCTTGACCAGCTTGCCGATCCGTTCCTGGGCGAGCAGGCCGACGCGCACATTCGACTCGCCGACGCGCAGTCGGAACTCCGGCTTGTTATCGACGAGGTGACGGTACTGGTCCACTGCATCCTGGTATCTGCCGCCCACGGTCAGGGCTTCTCCCCGTCCCATGTGGAACCGAACTTCTGCCAGATCGTTATAAATGTAGGGTTGTGCCGCGTCGATGTGTGTCAGTGCATGCTCGGAGTCCGTCTCGGCCAGCTTGAGCCGCGTCTCGAACATCATCCTCTGGTGGCGAGAGACGAGTTCCGAGGGCGGGGCCTGCTTGTCATCGAGCAGTTTTTCGGCCGCCTCGAGGTCTTCCAGCGCCTGCCGATATCGATCCCGCGCCTGCTCCCGTTCGCCGTCGGAGAAGGCCCTGTCGCCGCCGAGCGAACTGATGTCTGAGCGATCGAGCAGCGGCCTTACCCGGGGAGGGTGCTGTTCCTCGACCAGCCGGGTCAGTTCGGCGCGGGTCTTGTCGTAGGAGAAGAACGCCGAGGCGTATCCCTCGTTGACGGCGATGAGACGGCCGGAACAGACAACCAGGTTGCCCAGCCCCGATTTCGATGGGTATTCCGGCCGGGGTTCGACCGTGTGCAGTTCACGAGCGACCGGCGTCCGGTCCAGCCGGATGATCGCCAGTTGGCGGTCGCCGGGAACCACGACGGATGACTCGGTCAGAATGGGAATGCCAGACGGCTTGACCCCGGTTGACACCCTCCATTCGCGCCGGCCGGTGTACGGGTCGAAGGCGGCGGTGTGTCTCTCTCCGGTGAGGATGGGCCTGCCCCGATGCAGTCCGACGAAATGCGTGTAACCACTGCCGGGTATGGTCGTGACAAGCTCGCCGCTTCGAGCATCGAGGACCAGCAATTCCTGTGAATCCCACGGGGCGACGTAAAGCTTGCCGCCGTCGACGACTGGGAAGCCGGCCTCCCAGCCGCCCTCGGCCGAGTATTGCGTGACGGGGCGATGCTGGCTGCCACCGGTGGTCGTCTTGATAGCGGTCCGGTCATATTTCGTGATCCAATACAGGTCTCCACTGTGGACATCGACCGCGGCCACTGCACCCATCCCCGTGGCCCCATAGGCCACTCCGTCGGAGATAACGACCGGCTGGCCCAGGCCGCGTGTCATCGTCAACTGTCGCCTGGCATCGATGCTCGGAACGGGGTCAGCCGCCAGGAACTGCTTCCACAGCAATTCGCCTGTCTCGGCATCGAGCGAGCAGATGAACATCTGGTCCTGGTACGAGGCGAGGGTCACCAGTTGCCCCTCGTAGTATTTCGGTGCCCAGGGGAAGAACGCCCGCTCTTCGAACTCCATCGAGTCGGGCTGCTCCAATATACTCCAGAGCCGCTGTCCGCCGCTCGCGTCGAACGCGCTCAACGCTCGGTGGAGATGAGCTCCTCTGCTCCGCGTCTCGGTGGCAAAAACCATGTGCCCGCCGTAAGAGACCGTGGCCGCGCCTTGCCAGCCGACCCACAACGCCCTCTCTGCGTTGGCATGCATATGGCGCAGGTGAGGTGCCGGCTGGGCCTCCGCCTCGGGCGGGTCTGCTGGTTCGGCCATCCATCTCAGCCGGCCGGTGATGTGGTCGATCGCCAGCAACTTTTCGCCGGTATTCAGATAGACGACGCCCTGTTGATCGGTGATGGGGATGGGTGCCGCAGTGATTCTCGCCTGTACCTGGCCGCCCCGCCGCGCCATCGCCAATCTTATCCGTGCCTGGGCCGCAGTTTGCTGGGCCGTGGGTTGGCTCTCCTCGTCCGACTCTTCCCCGATTTTCTTCCACCACCATTGCAGGAGGTCGGTCCGGACTTCGACCATCGGTCGCCTGTGGTCGATGTGGCCGCCGGGGCCGGGCCAGTAGTCTTTCGCCCGCACGATGGCGGTATCCATCGGCCCGGCGTCCAATGCCTGGCGAATGAACTCGTCGACGGTCAGATCACCGCCAGCCAGTCTCAGTTCGCCGTTCAGCCCTTCCTCCTTCAGGCGGGCGATGGCCCGCTCTGCCCCGCTCGCGTCGCCCAGTCGGGCCCTGCAGAAGGCGAGCTTGACCGATGCCATCCGCTTTGTCCGTCTTTCCCCGGCCGTCTCGCCTGCGACCGCGGGCCTGTTCACCAGTTGGTTGAGGCGTCCGGCGGCCGCCCCGTATTCGCCGCGGTCCATCAACAACCGTGCCGCGGTGTTGAGTGCGGGTACGGCGTAGCTGGATGCGGGGAACCGGCGTGCTACCGCGTCCAGATCGGGGACCGAGCGTTCTCTTTTTGCCCGGTCATAGAGTGCCCGGGCCTCGACATCATAGCGGACGCGATAGTTGCCGATGCCTTCCTCGGGCAGGGTCAGGATCAGCCGGAGCAGGTAATCGCGGACCGAGATGTGGACCCGCTCCCCTTTGGGAGCCCACACCGAATCGCCGACCTCTTCGTCGATCCGGGCCAGACGCTCCATCAGACGGTCCCACTCGCGGTCCTCGATCAGCTCTCGGGCTGCGTCGAACTGCTCATCCATCCCGGGAATGACATCGAGCACGGCCTGGATGTCGCGGCCGGCGTCTTCCCCGTCATCGCTTCCGTCGGCGAGAGCAGATGATGCAGACATCCCCAGCACGAGCGCGACGAACAGCGCCGAAAGATAAAACCATCTGATTATCTGCATAATATTCCCTTTTCGTCGGGACTGGCCTTAAGCTTTCAGAATACTGTTTTTGGCGGAAATTTGCAAGATTCAAGCATGGGAATTACAACACTATACATTATTAACTCATCAGATCGGGCCCTCCCGACCCGGTTGCGCACACAGCTCAGCACAGGTGGCAGGTGTCATTCAGGAGCTGAATTTTCCAGCCGAACCGGGTATGCGCGACGATGTTCAGGGCGCAGTTCGCCACCGAGAAATTCCCCCGCAGCTTTCCATCCGGGGCCATCACCCTGGAGAAGAAGACGAAGGCGGGGCCTCCGTGAGTGACGACGAGCACGTTGCCTCTGGGGTGGTCTTCGGCGATCTTCTCGAGGCAGGGCATGACCCGCCGTTCGAGGTCTCCGAGCGATTCGCCGCCCTCCGGCCGGGCGTGGATGCGGTCCCGCTCGCGGGCCTTCCATTGGTCGGGCCAGAGCCGGGCGATCTCGGCATGCGCCTTGCCCGTCCAGGCCCCGAAATCCTCCTCGCGGAGTGCGGGGTTGGTGGTCAGCGGAACGCCGCGACCGTCGAGCACGATCTCGGCCGTCTGCACACACCGCCGCAGGTCGCTCGAATATGCCGCTTCGAAGTGAACCGGGGCCAGTGCATCTGCGAGGCGTTTCGCCTCCGAGCAGCCCGCATCGCTGAGTTCAACGTCGATCTGTCCCTGGAGCCGACCGGCCCGGTTCCACGCCGTGTTCCCGTGCCGCACGACATAGAGGAAGAGGTCGGTTTCGCCGGCCGGTGTCAGATAGCCGACGCCCGCCCGTTCCGCCTCGCGTCCGTCTTCGCCGATGGTCATCCGGGATTCCCCTCGAACGGTCTCGCCGCATTCGCAGCGCACGGTCCGGCCAAACTGAAAGAGGGTCACGTCGTATTGTCTGCCGCAACGGTTGCAAACGACGGCCATCTGGATTCTTTCGTTTTTCGGGCCTTGTCTATCGCGTGGCGGCGGCGAGTTCTCCGGCGAAGGCGGCGACCTGCTCGACGAGCTGTTCGCGAGGCAGATCCGATGCCTGCTCGATCTGCCGGACCACGGCGCTTCCGACGATGATCCCGTCGGCGACCTCAGACAGAGCCCGCACATGCTCGGGGCGGGACACGCCGAATCCGACGACCAGCGGTTTTGTGGTCAGCGGCCGGACCCGCCGCAGGTGGTCGCGCAGGTCGGGCGGGAGCGCGTCGCGGGCACCGGTGATACCGGTCACCGACACGCAATAGATGAACCCGGTCGATGTCTCTTCGGCCAGCTTGATCCGATCGTCGGTGCTGGTCGGGGCGACGAAGAACACGGTGGCGAGATCGGCCGGGCGTGCAACGGCAAGCAAGTCGTCCGCCTCCTCGGGGATCAGGTCGGCGATGATCAGCCCGTCGATGCTGACACGTGTCGCCTCCCGGGCCAGATTGTCAAGCCCGAACCGGTGGATGATGTTGTAGTAGGTCATCAGGACGATGGGTATGTCGGACTGCTCGCGGACCTGGGCCGCGATATCCAACACGTCAGCGAGTTTGGTGCCCCGGTCGAGCGACCTCTGCCCGGCGGCCTGGATGACCGGGCCGTCGGCGATCGGATCGCTGAACGGCATCCCCAGTTCGACGAAGTCCACCCCCGCCTTGTCGAGCGCGACGACCAGGTCGCGGGTGGTCTCGAGGTCGGGATCGCCCGCGCACAGATAGACGCTGAACGCCGCCCTGCCCTGTTCCTTGAGTTCGGCGAATGTCCTGTCAATCCGATTCACGGTTTCTCGTGCAGCTCCTCGCCGAGGTGTCTTGCGACGGCCTGGACGTCCTTGTCGCCGCGCCCGGACAAGTTGACGATGACGACCTCGGGCAGTTCGCCCGCCATCTTCAGCAGTTGGGCGACGGCGTGGGCGCTCTCGAGCGCCGGAATAATCCCCTCGAGGTTGCTCAGCCGCGAGAATGCGTCGAGGGCTTCGTCGTCGCTTACCGCGGTGAAACGGACACGCCCCTGATCGCGGAGG
>PWKM01000252.1 GCA_003559755.1 Planctomycetota bacterium | reverse complement strand
CATGCTCCCATGCTCCCATGCTCCCATGCTCCCATGCTCCCATGCTCCCATGCTCCCATGCTCCCATGCTCCCATGCTCCCATGCTCCCATGCTCCCATGCTCCCATGCTCCCATGCCCCCATGCACACACTCTCTCCCGTACTCCCATTCTCCCACGCGCCCATGCCCCCACCAGGTACGCCCACGCGGTTGACCGGGCCGCGTCGGGCCGCTATCATTCGCGCGTTGGTCCCGGGAACTCGCGAACAGAAAGGCGATCCGATGAAGAAATCCGAGCTGCAACAGACCGTGTCGACCGTGGTCAACCAGACCCCGGTGCTCGACGTGCATACCCATCTCTACAGCGCCCGGTTCGGCGATCTGCTGCTCTGGGGCATCGACGAGCTGCTCGATTACCACTACCTCATCTGCGAGACGCTCATCAACGACCCGACGACGCCCGACGAGTTCTACGCGATGACGAAGGCCGATCAGGCCGAGCTGGTGTGGAACACGCTGTTCGTCCGCAACACCCCCGTCTCCGAGGCCACGCGAGGCGTGGTTACCACGCTCCGGGCGCTCGGGTTCGAGCTGGAGAAGACGACGCTGAGCCAGGTCCGCGAGTACTTCGCTTCGACTCAGGTCGGTGACTACATTGACCTGGTGTTCGACCAGTCGAACGTCGAGGCGGCGGTGATGACGAACGACGTGCTGGACCCGGCCGAGCAGGCGGTGTGGGCCGAGCTGAGCGAGCGCGACCCGCGGTTCCTCGCCGCGCTTCGCATCGACGGCCTGCTGAACGACTGGCCGGGCGCCGTCGCCGTGCTCCGGGCCGGCGGCTACGACGTGTCCGAGGGGCTCGACGACAACACCTGCGGCGAGGTGCGGCGGTTCCTCGCCGATAACGCCGAGGTGATGCGGCCGGTGTACATGGCGGCCTCGCTCCCGCCGACGTTCGCCTACCCCGAGGACTCGGCTCGGGGGACGCTGCTCGAGAAGTGCATCCTGCCGTTCTCGCGCGAACGCGCCCTGCCGTTCGCCATGATGATCGGGGTGAAGAAGCTCATCAACCCGCCGCTCCAGCTCGCCGGGGACGGGGTGGGCAAGGCCGACATCGGCGTCCTCGAGCGGCTGTGCGAGGGCAACCCGGAGAACAAGTTCCTGGTGACCTGCCTGTCCCGCGAGAACCAGCACGAGCTGGCGGTGACCGCCCGTAAGTTCAGCAACCTGATGGTGTTCGGTTGCTGGTGGTGGCTGAACATCCCCAGCGTGATCGCCGAGATGACCGCCGAGCGGATCGAGCTGCTCGGGACCCGGTTCATCCCGCAGCACTCGGACGCCCGGGTGCTCGACCAACTCATCTATAAGTGGAGCCACTCCCGGAAGGTGATCGCCGACGTGCTGGCCGGGAAGTACGCCGACCTGATCGACGCGGGCTGGACGGTGCAGAGGTCAGACATCGAGCGCGACGTCCGTCGGCTGTTCTCCGGGAACTTCAGAAAGTTCGTCGGGCTGGACAACTGACCGGCCGGTCGCGGGATGCCGGGCTCGGCGGTCAGCGGGAGCTCAGGACGGTGCTCGCCTCGGCGGCGGTCCGTGTCGAGCCGTTATAGACCTCGATCATCTGGCGTGCCGCTTCCTCGATGTTGAAGTGGTTGGCGACTCGTTTTCGGGCCCGCCGTGCCAGCCGTGCCGCCCCCTCCCGGTCGTCCAGCAGCCGCTCGACCGCCCCGGCCAGCGCGTCGGGGTCGTTCTTCGCCACGAGCAGGCCGGTCTTCTCGTTCTCGACCAGCGAGAACACCCCGCCGGCACTGGCGGCGACGACCGGGATGCCGCAGGTCATCGCTTCCATAATGGGCAGCCCCAGCGCCTCGCGGAGCGACGGTACCACGAGCACGTCGAGAGCCCGGAGGACCTGAATCTGGTCGACCGGATGCCGCACGAGCGTTACCTGAGCCGTCAGGTTGAGGTCCGTTATCAGGTTCTTCAACAGCTTGCGGTCGGGACCCTCGCCGCTGATCACGTAGAGCCCCCGGCGCCCGCGGACCGACAGCAGGTGGGCCATCCCCAGGAACTGTTCCTGCCCCTGGCTGGCGACCAGGCGGCCGATCATGCCGATGACGGGGACGGCCGAATCGGTCATGCCCGGCTCTCGGGTGGGATACATCGAGGCGTCGACTCCGCCGGGCACCACCCGGATCAGGTCGCGCGGGATATGGTGGCGGTTGACCAGGTCGACGCGGATCGCCTCGCTCGCCGCGGTGACACCGCGGAGGAACCGCCTCGATTGGGAGACCGACCGGCCGGGGTCGACCAGGTCGCCGATGGAGAGGACATACGGCTTTCGAACCCGGCGGACGAGCCGGGCAGCCAGGTGGGCGAGTTCCCAGCCCTGTGCGTGGATCAGGTCCGGGTCGAACTCGCTGGTCCGCTTGACCAGGCGGTCCAAGCTCATGTACCCGCGCAGGTTGTGGCCCAGGGCACGGGAGAGCCAGACCGGGGGGTTGTCGGGGTCGTCGGCGACCGGGTTGTTCGGATAGACCTGGCCGATCGAGCCGCTGCGGGCGACAAGCACCGTGTCGTAACCGAACCGCCTCAACTGGCGGGTGAGGGCGACCGTCGCCCGGCATGCGGCGTTTGGCTCGAGCCGGCCGCAGAGAAAAAGGACCCGTCGCGGGCCGACCGCTTGCCCTTCCGTCCCGTTCCTGTCATCGGCGGCCATGTGATCCCTTCGATTCGAGCACCTGGCGATAGACGGCGAGCGTCCCGTCCACCATGCTGTCCGGCGAGAACCGCTCCCGGACCCGCTCCGGTCCGAGCTGCACTATTCTTGCGCGAAGCTCGGCGTCGCGCAAGGCCCGGACCAGGGCCTCGGTCAACGGTCGTGGGTCGCCCGCCCTCACCACCAGGCCGGTCTCGCCGTGGTCCACGATCTCGGGCAGACCGCCTGCATCGGTAACGACGGCCGGGGTGCCCGCGGCCAGGGCCTCAACGACCGCCGTCCCCAGCCCTTCCGCCACGGAGGAGGACACGAACAGGTCGAAGAAGCGGAGCAGTTCGGGGACATCTTCGCGCCAGCCGACGAACCGCAGCGAGTCCGGCCCGAGGCCCAGCCGGGCCGCTTGCTGCTCCAGGCCCGCTCTCGACTCCCCGTCGCCCACCAGCAGGAACCGGGTGTCCGGCTCTTCGGCGAGTACGCCGGGGATCGCCTCGATCAGGTGTTCGTAGCCCTTCGGCGGGACCAGTGCGCCCACCGAGCCGACCACGTTGGCTCCTTTGGGGATATCGAACTCGCGGCGGTATTCGGCGGCCCGGTCGGCGGCGTGGGCGAATCGCTCGACATCGACGCAGGACCGGACCACGGCGACTCGATCTGGCCGCACCCCGCCCTCGACGAGCGTCCGCTTCACCGCCTCGGAGATGGCGATATAGCGGTCAACCCCCCGGCGATACTTGCTCCGGCGGAGTCGGTTCCGGTCGATCGGGGAGATCACCCGGCGGGAGACGATCCGGCCGCTCGTCCCGGCGAGCGCTGCCGCCTGCACGCCCAGGGTGTGCGCCCGGCCGGTGTGCATGTGCAGCAGGTCATAGCTCCCCCGGCGAAGCAGCAGGGACAGCCGGACCAGGGCGATCGGATCGAACTCGTGGCGGAACCTGATCGGGTGGACGGTGAGGCCCGCCTCTCCGGCCCGCCGGGCCAGCTCGCCCTCCGGCTGGACCGCCAGCTCGGCCACGTGCCCCCGGCCGACCAGGCCGCGGGCCAGCGCCAGCACCTGGCGCTCGCCGCCCCGGAGGGCCTGTTCGGTGTTGACGTGCAGAACCCGAATGGAATCGGTCATCAGGTCTCCTGCCCGGCCTGGGGCCTATGCAGTCGCTTTCCGTTCGTTGTCGGCTTGCCGCCCGGCCGGTCCCCTGTCCGCCTTTTCGGCGATGGTCCTCATTCGCCGAACGGTGAGTTCCCGGCCGGCCCCAACTCGCCGAACAGGGCGGTCGCTGCGGCGTCGGCACTCGCCGGCATGCCCGAGTAGGTGACCAGAAGCGTCCCGGCCTCGGGGAGGAACCGGTCGTCGTAAATGTTGTTCGAGACCACGGCCACCCTCCGGCCCGCCTCGATCAGCGCCCGGATCGTCCGGTGGCTGGTGGCCGGCCCGCGCCAGACCAGGTTGGCGGCGACGACCACGTCGAACTGCTCGGAGCGGGCCACCGCGTGCCGGATGCTCTCCTCGGTCTCGGGCACCTCGAGCTCGACCAGTGCGGACCGCGGTGCCCGGTCCCGGATCGCGTGGTACAGCCGGGCGGGCGAACAGCCGGCGTCGTTGCCCTTCTCGTGATAGAGGGGGTGGATGGGCAGCAGCACCATCACATCCATCGTCGTCGTCAGCGGCAGCAGCCGGGCGGAATCCCGCACCAGGGTCAGGCATTGTTCGGCGGCCGCGTTCGCCGCGTCGGCCGCAGACGGCGACCCGCAGACCGAGTCGGCCATCTCGGGCCGGACGTAGCGGTCGGTGAACAGGCCGTAGCGGTGCTTCATCAGGAGGATGCGGCGGACGGACGCATCGAGTTGCTCCTCCGGAATCCGCCCGTCACGGACGGCCCGCTGGATCGCCTCGTGCGCCTCGAACGGGGTGTCGTCGCACTCCTTGACCAGGACCAGGTCGTTCCCGGCCGCGAGGGCGCGGGCGCATCCCTCCGGCTCCGGGCAGAACGCCTTCAGGCCCTCCATCCCCATCGAATCGGTGGTGATGACGCCGTCGAAGCCCAGTTCGTCCCGCAGCAGCCCGGTCACGATGTCCCGGGAGATCGACGCGGGCGTCCCCGACGAGTCGAGTGCCTCGTAGGCGTTGTGCGCGGTCATCACCGCCGGCAGCCCCTTCGGGATCAGCGCCCGGTAGGGCATCAGTTCGACGGCGTCGAGCCGCTCGCGGGGGGCCTTGAGGACGGGCAGCGTGTAGTGGGCATCCTCCTCGCTGTCGCCCCGGCCGGGGAAGTGTTTTCCCGTCGCGATTATGCCGCCCTCTCGCAGCCCCTCCATCATCGCCTCGCCGTACTCGGCGCAGAGCCGGGGCGAGTTCGAGAAGCTGCGGCATCCGATCTCCGGGTTCTTCGGGTTCAGGTTCACGTCGAGGACCGGCGAGTGGATCATGTGTACGCCGATGGCCCGGAGCTGGCGGGCCGCCTCGCGGGCGCACCGCCGGGCCAGTTCGACCGAGCCGGTCGCCGTCAGGCCCATCTG
>PWKM01000346.1 GCA_003559755.1 Planctomycetota bacterium | reverse complement strand
GGCGGGGTCGGGTTCGGGGGCAAGAACAACGCCACCTGCCACTGTCCCAACTTCCAGGTCGCCCACGACTACTTCGCCCGCACGTTCGTTCCCGAGACGCGCCACTGCAGCGTCGCCCTGCTCGACTCGGCGGGCAACCTGGTCATGCGGATCGGGCAGTACGGCAGCGTCGACGACGGGGTGCCGCTCATCGAGGACGGGCCGGATGTCCCCAACCGGCGGGAGCTCGGCGGCGACGAGGTCGGCCTGTTCCACCCCCTCTACATGGCCACGCACACGGACCGTCGTCTGTTCATTGCCGACCCCGGTAACCAGCGCATCGTCGGCGTGAAACTCGACTATCACACGACCGAGACGGTGGATCTCGTGGATGTCGTAGAGAGGCGGTAACTGGTGTCCCAACCGACCGATCCAGCCAGCCGCCTTCGGGGGCGAGGTCCGTATCTGTCGAACAGGATCGTACTCGTGACAAAAGAGCTGGAACGGAAACTCCTGCGACTGCGGCACAACATTCGTGACCGCTGCTCCCTGGCCATCGGGTTCTCGGGCGGGGTGGACAGTACGCTGCTCTTGCGTGTGGCCCACGACGTGCTGGGCGATCGCGTGCTGGCGGTCACCGAAATGTCCGAACTGCATCCGACCGCCGAGTTGGAAGAGGCCCGAGCGCTGGCGAGCCAGATCGGCGTCCGGCTGGCAGTGGTCGAGTCGGACCCGCTCGGCTCCGACCGCATCGTATCGAACCCGCCCGACCGCTGTTACCACTGCAAGCGGCGCATCTTCGCACGGATCGCGGAAGCGGCGCGCGAGCAGGGGATCGAGAATGTGGCCGACGGGACGAACGCGGACGACGCCACGGCTCATCGGCCCGGGCTCCGGGCGGCCGCCGAGCTCGGCGTGATCCGCCCGCTCCACGACGCGGGCCTCACCAAGCAGGATGTACGCGATCTGTCGCGCGAACTGGGCTTGCCGACTTGGGACAAGCCGGCCTATGCCTGCCTGGCGACCCGGTTTCCCTACGGACGCCGGCTCGATCCGGCCGGGCTGAAAATGGTGGAGCGGGCCGAGGCGTTCCTGCACGACCTGGGCTTCCGCCAGTGCCGGGTTCGGCATCACGGCGAGATCGCCCGGATCGAGGTCGAGCCGGGCCGGATTCCCGAGGCCGCCTCGCCCGAAGTCGCCGGCCGGGTCGGCGAGCACCTGCGGGCACTCGGCTTCCGTTACGTGACGTTGGACCTGGCGGGCTACCGCAGCGGGAGTTTCGACGATCTGGCCGGTGACGAGCAGAAGGCCGGCGTCTGAACAGCGCCTGTCCGCGACTCACCCGCACGACAGCGCCGATCAACTCAGCACAACAAGGATGCCAACCCCGATAACGGCGAGAACGGTCAACGCCAATGCGATGAGCAGCAGCGTTCGTTCCTGGCGGGTGAGTGGAACGCGATCTTCTTTCGGGCGTGTCGGTTCCGTCGGCGGTTTTCGGCTCGCTACTTGCCCGAACGTTGCACTCGTCGATTGGTCCCGGAGGGCGCACAGGGCGGCGGGCACCAGTGCCAGGATGAACCAGAAGAACGGCTGCACCGACGACCGCCGAAGGACGGACCAGCCCATCCCGTTCAGCACCGCCGCCACCGAGCTGCCGGTCGCACCATACACGATGGACGTCGCGAATCGGCTGCCGCTCTGCAAGGCGCCTGCCCAGCCGTACGCGAGTACCGCCAGCACGGCGATGGCGGCGAGAGCGGCGCCGGGGATGCCGTAGCTCAGGGCCAGCGAATGGTGCAGCGAGTGGGCCGACCGCCCGGTCTCCCCCAGCACGGGTGACCGGCCGAGCGTCTCCCTGGCGGGCTCGAGCACCCGCCCCCGCGACTGTTCGTAGACGCCCGACCGGACCAGGGATGCCGCACCTCGGATGGCATGAGTTCGGAACGGGCGTTCGTGCTGTTCCCAGACATACTGGAAGCTCCATATCGCGGCCCACAGGACGAAGGCGGCCGCCGCGGTGCCCGCCAGCCCAAGAGCCCAGTCGCGCCGCCAAAGGACCGCCAGGACGACGATGGCGGTCGCCGCACCGGTGGCTACCCAGGCCGACCTGCTCAGGGTCAGAGCCACACAGGCCAGCCCGAGGATTGCTGCGATGCCGAACAGCGGACGCAGGCGAACTCCGCCGCCCACAAACAGGGCAAGGAAGAGCGGCAGGCACAGGGACAGGAAGACACCCAGAGCCGGCGCCGCACCGAACATAGAGCCCGGCACGATCTTGGGGCGATACGGCAACACGAAGAACTCGACCAGGCCGATCCCCGCAACGAGAGCGAACGACGCGGCGAACGCAACCAGTGCCCACTCCAGGGCACGCCGATTGGCCAGGCCGTTGCGAACTATCAAATAGATGCCGGCCCCGGTCAGAGGGGGGACCAGCCAGTAGATGCGCAGCCGCTCGATGACAGTGCCGTCAGGAAGGGTCCGGTCAAAAGTCCAGCCCAGTCGGGCCGTGTTGGCCAGTACGACAAAACAGGCGGTGGCCGCGAACAGGATGACCGCCCAGTCTGCTCCCCGGAGCCGGAGAACTCGCCGCCGCCGGGCCAGGGCTGCGATCAGGACGCAGCACATCAGGGTGAGGAACGCGGTGTTGCCCGCGTTGAGCGGGTCGGCAACGATCCGGCGATGCAGCACATTGAGGAAGGGGAGGGCGGCGATAATGGCGACAACGGCCCCGCCCGACCCCAGAAATCGCCACAGGACAAGCACGGCCAGTGCAGCGACCAGATGCGGGACCACCGATGGGACCGGGCCGGAAACCCGGCCGATTGCGTGAAGTCGAAACGCGGCGAGGACCGCCAGGCATAACAGAGCGGCGAGCCCGGCCGTCGGATAGAACGTGCTGCTCGACAACTCCTGCAGGGAGCACGGCGGAAGCGGGCGCGGGGTTTCGTCGCCCCGTTTCGCCCGCCAGCGCTCGCCCAGAAGGCGGACCACTCCGTACGCAACGAACAGGCCGGCCACTCCGGCGGCCAGGTCGAATAGCGAGTCCATCGTGACCGTGACCGGGCGAGCCCCGCGGAGTACCTTCAGCTTGGCGGGGGTGTCGAACGCCTCCTTCAGCCCGAGCAGGCCGAAGGTGAGCAGCCAGGCGACCCAGCGTCGATAGAACCGAGCCGCCACGAGAAACACGGCGGCCCCCACCAGGAAATGAGCGACGAGGTCGAGCGGGATGCCCATCAACTGGCGGTGGCTGAACGAGGAGAAGAATGCGAGCAGGGCGCGGGCGAGCACGCGCAGGTCGTGCTCCAGCGCCTGCAGATCGATGTTCGCGATGCCGACGAACCAGCGGCCGGACTGGAACATACGCCCCTCGCGTCTGGGTCAGGAACGGGTGACGAACGGCGGTTCGCCCTGGATCGACTCGACCAGCGAGACCGCCGACTCGACCGCCCGGGCGTCGCCCGAGATGAGGAGCCGGACGGCGCCCTCGGCACCGGCGAGCCCGCCGCCGGCGAGCTGCATTGCCCGGGCATCGGTGAGCGTCTCGACCGACTCGATCTCGGTGACGATCTCGCCGTCGAACGGCCACATCGTCGGCCCGTTATAATCCGGGTCGGAGGTGATTGCGTAATACAGGTCCTCGATCGGCTGGACCACGTTCTTCTCCAGGCCGACCGGGACGACCAGGTGGATTCGCCGGGCGATGATCGTGCCGATGGCGGCGCCGATGGTCCCGCCGGTCGGGTGCCCGATCAGCAGGCCGGCCCGCCCGCTCTCATAGTGTACGGCGTTGGCCCCATTCACGAACACATCGCCGGGGCCCATCTCCCGGACAGCGTCCGTCGTGC
Source organism: Planctomycetota bacterium (assembly GCA_003559755.1). Taxonomy (GTDB): domain Bacteria; phylum Planctomycetota; class PUPC01; order PUPC01; family PUPC01; genus PUPC01. The sequence goes on along the minus strand of PWKM01000346.1, from coordinate 15,201 downwards.
TCATTCCTTCGACCGGCTCGCCGTTCTGGAGCACCAGGTCGGGGACATCGCGCGAGAGGAGGCCGCTGCGCTCGACGCCCGCCGGCAGCGTAGCCCCGGTCATATACTTGTTCTTCTCGATCGAGTCGCCCAGCAGCTCCTCGACCAGATAGCCGTTTGTGCTGCCGGTAGTGACGGCCACCATCCCCTCGCTCAAGGCCTTTTGGACCTGTGGGCTGGCGGCGACTCCCTTTGCGATCAGGCGCTTGGATTCGGAAACGGTGAGGACAACTTGTGCCAGCATATGAGATTCCTCCTGTGTGTATTGAACGATGGCCGCTTGCCGGCCGTCGGCTCCAATCGAACGTTCCGGCGGCAGCCAGGCCCGCCGGGTTGCGTCAAGTGTTTTCCCCCTCTACTCCTCGCGCACCTCCGGCCGGCGGGGATGGAGCGGCCGCCTGAAGACGAACCAGTCTTCCCGGAAAATGGTCACGAGTTCCCATCCGTCGTTGCCGTGTTCGTTCGCGACATTTTCGCTCCGGGTGCGAACAAACCGGTACTCCCATCGGATCGGCTCCCGGATGACGCCGACGCCCGCCGCGATGACCGCCAGCGTCTCGTTGCTCTCGTCGAGCGCCTCGTTGAGTTTTTTCGTCTCCTCGCGGAGCTGCTCGATCTCGGTGCCGACTCGGTCGATCTTCTCGGCCAGGGCGGTCACGTCAACGGCGACCCCGATTCGCGTTTCTTCCTGGGAGCGGATGGGGAGAGCAAAACCGATCAGCCCAGCCAACAGCACAGCAGCGACCACAATCCACGTGCGCATATCAGACCTCCTTCCTCGTTGTCTCCAACGTGCCGGAACCAATGCGACATCATAGTCTACGGACCGGAAGCGTTCGGTGCAACCGTCATTCCGATTCCGGCGGCCGGTTGCTTGACGGTTGCACGCGGTTTCTGCATACTATGGAGCGGCATCTATAAGAGAACGATTATCACTACATCCGGGGGATGCATGGAGACATCGACACGGCAATTCGGCGACGTTGAGCTTACCATCCACACTGTCAGGACCATCGTGGTCGGGGCGGGCGCCGCCGGCTTGAATACGGCGGCCCGGCTGGCTGAGCTGGGGCACGAGGATATGGTCCTGGTGACCGAGAAGTCGGGCGGCGTCTCCGCCGATCCGGTCTCGGCCAAGTCGAAGTACTATCGTTTGGGTATGGACTGGGACGCTCCCGATTCGCCCGTCGCGTTCGCCCGGACATTGTGCGAGGGCGGGATGACGCACGGCGACGTCGCCTATGTCGAGGCGGTGAACTCGATCCCGGCATTCCTGCGGCTCGCCGGCAGCGGCGTGCCGTTCCCGCGCGATGAGTACGGGGTCTTTCTGGCAGAAGGGCAGCAGGGGCGGACCGCGAGCGCCGGGCCGATGACCTCGCTGCTGATCACCGAGAAGCTGGACGACCGTGTTCGCGCGAATCGCATCAACACGCTGCGGCGACACACCGTGATCGCCCTGCTGACCGGCGAGGAAGAGGGGCGCCGGCGGGTGGTCGGCGCATTGGCGGTCGACCGCCGAAAGGCCAAGGAGCCGTCCAAAGCGCTGGTCCTCTTTAACTGCCGGAACGTCGTCCTGGCGACCGGCGGCCCCAGTGCCCTGTTCGCCGACACCATTCACGGGGCGGGCAGCTCGACCAGTCTGGGTCTGGGTCTGATGGCCGGGGCGAAGGCCGGGAACCTGACCGAGACCCGATACGGCCTGACATTCGACAAGTCGGGCGTGCGGTTGGCGGGCGACCTCCAGCGAGTGATGCCCAACTATTACAGTACCGGTCGCGGGGGGCGCGAGCGGAAGCCGTTCCTCGCCGAGTACTTCGACGCGACAAAGCAGATCGCATCGGCCATATTCCACAAGGGCAACCATTGGCCGTTCGCCTCCGAACAGCTTCACCAGCTCGGTCCGTCGATCATCGATATCGCGGTCCACAACGAGCTGGCCGACGGGCGGCGGGTGTACGTCGATTTTTCGGAGAACGCACAGGCACCCGATATGGGCAAGTTCAATATCAGCCAGTTGGACGAGGAGGCGAGGGAGTTCCTCCAGAGCACCGGGGCGACTCAATTCAGCCCGCTGCAGCGGCTTCAACACCTGGACGCGACGATTGTCGGCCGCCTGCTCGACCAGAAGACCGACCTGCGGGAGCCCCAGCCGGTCGCCATTTCCGCCGAGGACACGTTCGGCGGGCTGAGCATTGATATGTGGTGGGAGACGTCGGTCGGCCGGCTGTTCGCCGTGGGCGACGTCGCCTGCACGCACGGGAATCCGCCCGAGGGCGCCGAACTGAACGCGGGCCAGGTGGGCGGGCTCCGGGCGGCCGAGCGGATCGCCCGAGAATACGACCAGACGCCGCCGTCGCTGGACGAGTTTCTCGAAACGGTTCGGGGCCAGGTGGAGGACGAGGTCGCCAACCTTCAGCGCTATGTTTACGGACCCATCGAGGTGCCGTCGGTCCGGAACCACGAGAAAGACATACAGGATCGGATGAGCAGGGCGGGCGGGATGATCCGAGGCGTGGAAGGCCTGTCTGAGGCCATCGCCGAGGCGCGTGAACAGTATGAGACGCTGAGGACCGAGGGGCAGCGGCTGTCGCGCCAGAGCCAGTTTGTCGATGCGCTGGGCAACGAGCTTTTATGTGTGACCGAGATCGCCTTCCTCGAGGCGATGAAGGCGTACATCGAGCACGGAGGCGGCAGTCGCGGCTCGTACCTGGTGCTCGACGCCCAGGGCGATGCGACCGTATTGACCCGGCGCGGTGCAGAGATGCGGCACCGAAACGAGAACATGGGGATGCGCAACCGGATTCTCGAGGTTTGTCGGTCGGCCGGGCTCGAGTTCGAGGCCGGAACCACACCTGTCCGCCCGATCCCCCAGGACTGATTACCCGGGCCTGCGAAAAAAATCGTCTGCGCGGGGTTGACATTTCGGTCGGGTTTATTAATATATCTTTCTAGACAGTATGTGCAGGCCGGGTTCCTGCCATTCGACGTTTTTTTCTGTAATCGGAAAGGAGTTGATTTTTTGTGGTCAGAGTGACCGTAGCGAAGAACGAACCCTTGGACAAGGCACTGAAACGGCTCAAGAAGATTTGTGATAACGAGGGGGTGCTGGGGAGAATCCGGCATACGGCTTTCTATGAGAAGCCGAGCGATGAGCGTCGCAAAGCAGAAAAGAGGCGGATCAAGTCGATCAAGACCGCCGAACGGGCCAAAGGCCTTCGACGCTGACCCATTTTCGCTGACACGATTTTGCACCGAATCGGCCCGGTCGGTACCGGTCGCTGATCTGTCCCGGGGAGTCGGTGCGCCATGCGTCGGCCCGAGGGCAGGGCGGCGCGTGCCATGCATTTCTCCCGACGGCGGTCCCGATTACTCGAACCTCAGCGCCCGGATGGGGTCCATCTTTGAGGCCTTGATAGCCGGGACGGTGCCGAAGATGATGCCGACGGCACAGGAGATGCCCAGTGCGAGGATCACCGAGGTGCCGGTGATGACCGACGGCCAGCCGAGGCGGGGTGCGATGAAGCGGACCGCGCTGATCCCGACGCCTGCCCCCATGATCCCGCCGATGAAGGCGAGCGTGGTCGTCTCGATCAAGAACTGATAAGCGATGTTCGATTGCCTCGCCCCACAGGCCCGTCGGATGCCGATCTCGCGCGTCCGCTCGGTCACCGTGGCCAGCATGATGTTGATGATCCCGATCCCGCCGACCAGCAGCGAGACCGATGCGACCAGGATCATGGTGACCGCGAACACCCGCTGAGTCCGCTGCTCCTGCAACAGCAGTTCTTTGGGGACAATCATCTCGTAATCGCGTCGGTCGCCGTGGTTGTATTCCAGGATCTCGCGGATGGCGTCGGCGGTGGGGATGACCGCGCCTTCCCTGGGGACTCCGACCACCAACTGGTCCACTTCCACACGGATGGTCCCGCCCGACCCTTCCCCCCGCGTCGGGTAGTCCGTGCCGAACACCTGCATGACGGTGGCGGCCGGGAGGTAGATGGTGTGCGGCTCGGAGCCGGTGGCGAACGCCCGTTCGCCCCGTTCGGTATAATCCGGCTGTTCGACCACACCGACCACTCGGAACAGGCGGTCGCGCACCTGGATGGTTGTGCCCAGGCCGTCCCCGACGATCCCTTGTTCTCGCAGCAATCTCGCCCCGACGTTGCAGACGAACTCGCGGTTGAGGTTGTCCAGATCGGAAATTCTCCGGCCGGCCGTGAGTTCCAGCCCCAGCACATCGAGATAGCGTGGGTCGACGCCGATCACCCGGGCGCTGACCTCGCGTCCATACACCCAGGATTCCTCCCGCACCTGGTGTACCTTGCTGAGAAAATCCAAATCGAGGGCGCTGGCCTTGATCTGCTCGATGTCCCGGTTGAGCAGGCCGTATTGGCGTATTTCGGCCAGGTGAGCTTCCGGAGAACCGCCCCCGCCACCGGCATCGACGGAGTTGATGATGATGTTCCGCAGGCCCAACTGCTGCATGTCCTCAAGGATTCTCTGGCCGGCGCCCGCCGTGACCGACATCATGAAGATGACGGACGCCACCCCGATCACGATGCCGAGCAGGGTGAGCAGCGAGCGGATGAGGTTGGCCCCCAGGTTCCTGATCGCCAATCGAACAATCTCAAACAGGCGGAACAACATCAGACGGGTACCTTTCGAGAATCATCTTCAATCTGGCCGTCGCGCAATGTGACGCGGCGGTCCAACTGGTTTGCCAGGTCGTTGTCATGGGTGACGACCAGGAGGGTCCGGCCCTGATCGTGGAGCCGGTTCAGGATGGCCAGGATATCCTTGCCGGTCTTCGTGTCCAGGTTCCCGGTCGGTTCGTCAGCGAGGATGACTCTCGGCTCATGAACGATCGCCCGTGCAATGGCGCAGCGTTGTCGTTCACCGCCCGAGAGCTCCGCCGGCGAATGGTGCCAGCGCTCCTTCAGCCCGACCATCTCGATGGCCTCCATGCTCATCCGATGGCGATCTTTCCGGCGCACCCCCATGTAAAACAGCGGGAGTTCGGTATTTTCGACCACGGTCAGGTGTGGGATGAGGTTGAACGCCTGGAAGATGAAGCCGATCTTTCGGTTGCGGATGTCCGACAGTTCGTCGTCTCCCAGTTTTGCGACATTTTTACCTTCGAGCAGGTACTGGCCGGACGTCGGCCGGTCCAGGCAGCCGAGGATGTGCATGGCGGTGGATTTGCCCGAGCCGGAAGGCCCGATGATGGCGGTCATCTCGCCTTCCTGAAACGAGATGGAAATCCCGCGCAGGGCGGCGAGGAAGACCTCGCCCATGCGGTACACCTTCTCGACAGATTCGAGCTGCATTACGGGGCACATCAGTATGTCTCGGAGTCAGTACCGGGCATGCGGAAGGAGGGGGACCTTCTCTCGTTATTGTTTTCCAACTCGTCCCCCAGCGGAGGTCGCAGCAGGACTCGTTCGCCTTCTTCGAGTCCCTCGAGGATGGCAACGTGCTGGTCGTTGTTGGCGCCGGTCTGGACCGCCCGGGCGACCGGACGACCGTCCCGGCCGACCACGTAGCAGTATGTTCTGGCGTCTCCCTCATCATCCTCGACGGCCCGTACCGTTTGGACCGGCACAAACAGGACGTCTTCCAGCCGGTCGATGAGAATTTCTGCGTTTGCCGACATGCCGGGACGGATGTTGGGGATTTGATCGTGGAGCGCGATGGTAACGGTAAACTGCCTGACGTATTCCCGCCCGCGCTCGCCGTGCGCAAGGGTGTCGACCCGGATCACCCGTCCTTTGAACTCCTCGCCCGGCTGGGTCTCGGTGGTGATGATCACTTCCTGCGGGTCATCCTGAGAAACGTAGATCTTATTGAAATGGGCTTCATGCACGTCGGCGAGCACCTGCATTGTATCCAGGTTCGGCAGGCGCATCAGTACCTGGCGGTGGTGTGCGTTGGCTCCGACCCGCACTTCGTCCTGCCACCACCGGCGACTTTCGTCGCCATAAATGACGATCCCGTCGCCGGGGGCGCGAATCGTCATCAGATCGAGCCGCTCTTTGGTTTCTTCCAGGCGTTCCTCGGCACGAACGAGCGATTGTTCGCGCTGTCGTCGTCTCGCCTCGGCCTGGGCGATCTGTCGAGCCGCGACCTTGTTGTATCGTTGCAGGTTTGACTTGGCCTCGGTCAGATTTCCCTGGAACCGTCGCAACTGCATCGGATGGGTGTACGTGACCAGGATTTCCTTTTCCAGTCGAGCTGTCTCGAGTGCGTTCCGTGCGGTGTTCATGTCGAGCCGGGCCTGCTCGACCTCCTCTTGCGTGACAAATCCCTGTTCCAGGAGCGCCGGCATTCGCCGGAATGTCTCGCGCGCCCGGCTGTAGTTGACCTCCGCCTGCTCGATTCGGATGTCGGCGTCGCGGAGTTCCTTGGGGCGCGTACCTTCCTCGAACCGTTGAATCTCGAGCTCGGTCATCTGGACCTCGAGTTCGGCCTGCAGGACCCGGGCGTCCTGCTCCAGTTTGGTGATCTCCTCGTTGGCTATGGCATCCCTGAGGTCCTCTTCGGCGCTTTCTTTCTGGTTCACCCGGTCCTCGAGCTGGTCCTCGAGCCCTGATCGGTCGAGCTCGACGACGCGGTCGCCCTCTCGAACCCGTGTTCCCTCTTCAACCAGCCAGGTGATGGTCGGGCGGCCGCCGACTTCGCATCGGATATTCTGTGATTCGGCGGCGGAGAAGCGACCGCGCGCTCGCAACGTCACCGACAGGTCGCCTCTGCGCACCCGATAGGTGGGCAGATCATCGCTCGCCCGGGCGCGACGCGACTCGCCGTTGTTGTTGATATAAAGCAGGCCCGTGCCGCCGGCCACCAACACAAACACCACTGCGATAGAGAGCAGAACTCCCGTTCGAACCGCACCGCTTGTACGCTTGCCAGACTTCATTGTTCGATTTCTCTCCACATCCCGTCGCTGTCGATGAATAAGATACCAATATCGCGCTTCAGTTGTAACCGTGCCACCTCATAGTCCAGTATAGCGCGAATCAGTTCATTTCGAGCGTCTAATTGGTCAGATTCTGCCTCGACCACGTCGCGGGTGCCGATCTCGCCCGCCTCGAACCGCAGATGAGCGTTCCGGACTCTGCGTTCGGCGAGGTCCACGTTCGTCTGCTGGATGCGGATCGAGTTGGCCAGCCGCTGCAGTCGGCGGTAGGTGTTCATCACCTCGACGCGAATCTCGTCGCGCCGTTCCTCGTAGCCCCGTTCGCGCCGGCGGAGGGTGATGAGCGATTCCTTGTAGCGAGTCCGCTCGGGGATCTTGTCCAGAGGCAGCGAGAGGGTGACGCCCAGCGAATGCTGCCGCCGGTAGGTGGTGGGCTCGCCGCTGTTCTTCGTGGCGTCGGCGCCGGCCCGCGCTTCGAGGTCCAGATCGGGCAGCAGGTTGTTCCGAGCGACCCGCACCCTTCGTTCGGCATCCTGTCTCCGTTCGTCGGTGGTCTTCAGGTCCAGCCGGTTGTGCAGGGCGGCAGAAACTGCCGAGGGCAGATCGATCTCGACCGGCCGCATCTCCGGCTCGATCATCTCGACGTCAATGGCCACGGCGACGGGCAGCCCGAGGAAGACCTTGAACTCGTCGAGCAGCGAAGCCAGCGTCTCCTGCTCGCCGATCAACCGGTTGTGGGCGGTGAGCTCCTGTTGGGCGGCTCGGAACATGTCGAGGGCGCTCACCCGGCCGACATCGAAAAGGGCTTCCGACCGCTCGCGCAGGAACCGGAACTGATCGTAGGTCCGTTCGGAGTTCTCGACCACCTGCTTCTGCTGGAGGATACGATAATAGCGCCGGAGAACATCGATGGTGAAGTCCTGTCGGAACAGCTCGAAGTCCCGGAGTGCGTAGACTACATTTCGCTCGGCCTGGGTGAGGTCCTCGTAGGCGATGTCATAGCCAAGGCCCCTGAGAAGTGGCTGGCGGAACGATACATCGATATCCTGCCGGTAGGTTGTGTCAGTGGTTATCCAGTCGTCGCGGATCGAGCCGGAGGTGGTGGCCTCGATCTGCCCGCCGCTCGGTACGATCTGCCGTACGCCCAGTGAACCGGTCAGGTCGCCCCGGGTGGTCGTCCTGTCGCTGTCGGAAAAGACACGCGAATCGGAATAGACATACGACAGCGTGTTGCTGATGATCGGGCCGAAGTTGCGACGCTGCCGGATGGCATCGAGGGCCGCGATCTGGACTGTCTCAATCTGCGACATGAAATTACGGTTGTTGAGCGTTGCTGTTCGCATCGCATCCCGGAGGGATAGCGTGTGAACCTCGGCGTCTTCCGGGTCGCCCCTGACCAGGGGCGGGTCGATGTCAAGCTCGCCGTTAACCTCGTTGCCCGCTGCAGCGCCCGGTTCTGCTTCCCCGTCTTGCTCAGCTCCCGGCCCCTCCCCGAGCTCCGGGACTATCTCCAATTCCGGTTCTTCGGGAGCGGGGTCGGGATACCGGACGTTTTCCTGGTGCTTGTCGACGGCTTCGTGTCTTTGCCGGCTGAGAATCTTTTCGATTTCGCGCTCGGCCCGCATGCGGTGCCCCCCGTAATAACTGCGGCAGCCGGAAAGGCCAACCGCGATCGCCACGGTCAGGACGATTCCCCATCGGATATGCATCAGATTGTCTCCACTAATCAGGCCGGGTTGCCGCGTTCCATCGCGGTTAATCCTATCCTATCGGAACCGCCCATCTGATGCAAATAGAACCGGCGTATTCCGGGGCGTATGGGGCAAAGAGCCAGCTCAAGGTGGATCATCCGTTCAGTTGGATTTCCGACGTGTCGTGGGGCGGGGCGGGGATGAGCTCGATCTCCCTCCGGCGTGGTGTTTCCGTCTGTCGCATGCATCTTTCAGAATCGACCGGCTGCCCTTCAGTCCGACTTGCGGTGCGGCACATCAAAAAGACCGGGTCGAGCAAAAGAAGCTGTTCGCTCGACCCGATCGATTGCTTCGGCAAGCTGCGTCCTGTAAGAACGCAGCGTTGGGCTGACTACTTGCAGCAGCCCTTGCCCTTTTTTTCTTTCTTCTTCTCTTCTTTTTTCTTCGACTTGTCACAACAGCCCATAACAGGCCTCCTTTCCCAAAGTATCCTCCCCTCGAAATCGGCGCACGCGCGCCGACAAACGTTCAGGTGTCACGATTCACAGGGGTGCTGTTTGGTCTCGCCGTGGCATTCCTTGACCTGTTCGGACGAGCACTCTTCGGGCTTGCTCTCCAGATTTTCCGGCTTCTCGCAATCGGTTGTCTTCTTCGCCGGCCCGCATCCGCAAGCGTCACACATAAGTCGTCTCCTCTACCGTCGAAAGATTGCTTAGTTTGTCACTAGGAGTTTTAGTTTAAAGCTTTCTCCGCCGGTTGTCAAGCGGCAGGCCAACCGACGAAGGGTGGCGGTGCTGCCGCCGGAGCCCTTCTCCGCCACGGAAAGGTCCTCCACCTCGAACTGAGCGTTGTCCGGTTCGACGATTCGAAGTTCAAGCTGGCAGTCGGTCCCGTGGATGACCGCCGTCCCGTCGTGGCCGACCGAGACGGGTGCCCAGGTGGTGAACGCCTCCTCGACGGGGAGCGGCTGTCCCGTGAACACGTACCGGTCCTCGAGGACGATCTCTACTGTGTCGCCACTGCCGGTCGCCAATGTGATGGTCCGGCTCAGCTCCGTCAGGTCGGCGATGCCGTAGGCACCGGCGAACTCGATGCCGATCGTCTTCGTTGCCGGCTTGATGTCGAACGCTGCGATTCGGCCACCGTATTCCTCTCCCGGCGGCTGGACCCGGCCGGCAATTCGGGGCACGCTGTGGCCGTAGGAGCCGCAGAGCGGGTTTTCGTATCGGTTCGGCCCGAAGTACTCCTTGTCATACAGCCCGGGGCCGGGGTCACAGATCATCGGCTCGCCGCCCACATACAGGGCGAAGCTGCCCACGTCGTTCTGGTTGTGATTTTCGTTGTTGTGGCCGGCCTTCGCTATCAGGACCACGTTATGTCGTTCATCGACGATGCGGGCCACCCCGGTATCGGGCAGCAGATAGTCGTCGATTCGCGGCGGCTGGTGCAGCTTGCCGTCCCACCAGAGCACGCTGCGGATCGCGTGGGGGAACCGGTCCGGCCCGACGTTTGCCGTGTGCTTGTTGATGAGAGCGAGGATCCCATCGACGTCGGTCCGTTCGGCCAGACGGGCTATCATCCCCGGCGCGAAAGACGCTCCACCCGCGGAGTCTGAGACGCTGTAGAACGATTCGGGTCCGGTCTGGACCGCGAGTGGATACAGAGCGATCTTCTTGAACTTGTCGTGAGCGAGGAAGTTGACCTCGCCGCCTGTCCGTTCGCGGAGAAGCGCCGAGAAATTCACGGTGTTGATCAGGCCGTATTGCCAGTAGCCGATGCCCTCCGAGGAACCGCCGTCGGCCAGGAACGCGCGCTCGACAAACTTACTCAGACCCTCGAGGACACGGTTGATCGCCCGAGCCATCCGGTCGGAGTCCTGTTCGAGATAGAGGAACGTGCTGCCAACCGAGCTCTCGCAGACCCCGGTCCAGTTGTTGTGGCCGTCGGACCAGCCGTACTCGTTCGCCAGGTAGGGATCGAGGATGCGTACCTTCAACTCGGCCCGGATGCGCCGGCGGACCGCTTCGTCGAGCTGGTCGCCCAGCAGGTGTTCGATCTCGGCGAGCATAAACGCAGTCTCGGACGAGAACAGGTCGATCGGGTTGTGTTTGATGTGTTCGGGCGGCACCCAGCAGGTCTCCTCGCAGATGCTCCAGACGAGGTCCTGGAGGATGTCTATCCAGCGTTGTTCATCGCGGAAGATGGCCAGCAGGGCGGCGCTCGCTGCGCTCGTGCGTTTCTTCCGCTGGGCGTTGTCGTACTTGCGGCGATTCCCCGTCCGCTCATAAAGCTGGTAGAGCGAATAGGTGAGTCGGGGCAGTTGTTCGACCGGCTCGCAGTTCGCCTCACAAGTCTCGATCAGTTGCCGGACGTGGGGCAGCTTGGCGAACGAAGCAGAGTCCGCTCGAACGGCCTTGAACTCCGGGAGCATCTCGTCCCGTACGAGCGGGTGGTCGAAATGGCTCGGTTTCACAGATTCGGCTCGATTCGACACAATATTCTCCTTGGATTCTACTCGTCTGGCCGGGGAAACGTGCAGAGTTTGAAGGTGTTGCCGCTGGGGCGAGCGTACGATGCGCGGCGGTCGGTGCATTCGCCGAGCCGCACCAGTGTCTTGCCCGTCAGACCGAGGGCGTCGGTCTGCAGCTCGGGCCGATGCCAGTGGCCGATGACGACGGCGTCGGTGCCCGACTCGAACTCGGCGCGGAGCCGGGCCGTGTCCGGCTCGACTTTGGTCCGTTTGCGGCGGCTGTGCCGGAGATCTGCCGCGCCCCGGTAGCCGTCGGCCAGCTTGTCGGACAGCCACAGCGGGGCCGCCTTGACCAGCGTGCTCAGCGGGAAATGCTCGCACAGGTACCGCGCCATCTTGTGGAATCGGTCGTTCCGGCTGAGCTCGTCACCGTGCGAGGCCCGGATTGCGAGCCCGGCCAGCGAGCCGCGCCATACGTTGGAGCCGAGCTTGAATCGGTATGACCGGGCAATCTTCCGGTCGAGGAGAAAGTCCCGATTGCCCCGCAGCACGGTGACCCGCGTCCCCCCGTCCGCCAGCCGGGCCAGTGCCTCCAGTACGGCCTTGTGCCCCGGTCTGGCCGCGTCGCGGGGGCCGACCCACGCGTTGAACAGGTCCCCGAGGATGAAGAGGCGTGGTGCATTCGAGCACACTTCGTCGAGGAAGCGGCCAAAGAATTCGGTGTGCTCGGTGTGCTCGGCCGGCAGATGCCAGTCGGCGGTGAACACGGCGTTGGCGTTGGTCTCGGCTGGGCTCAATTCCGGAAGCCCTGTGAGGTCACTCGATAATGGGGCGGACGACCGGCCCGCCCCGGCACACGGCGCCAGTATAGACGTATCGGGTGGCCGCCGCAACTTGAATCAGAGCCAGATGTGGGTTGGTATTGCGATGCGCCGCGAACGATGCATTTGAGCCGCGCCGCCTGATGGTTACAATAACAGTGGCCCGCAACTGGAGCGAGACGGAGAAGACAATGGCGGAAACGAACATCGACCGGTCAGAACGGACCGGGTGGCGCGATGTGCTGGATGAACTGGCCCGGCGGGGCCTGATGCGGAAACTGCGCACCGTCGAGGGAGCGCAGGGCCCCCGAGTCCGAATCGACGGGCGGGAACTCCTCTGCTTTTGCTCGAACAACTATCTCGGGCTCGCCGATCATCCGGCCCTGGTCCAGGCGGCCACGAGAGCGGCGGAGGAGCACGGAACGGGCAGCGGATCCTCCCGGCTGGTGGCGGGCACCATGGTCCTTCACCCCCGACTCGAGGATGCGGTGGCACGGTTCAAGCGGGCCGAGGCGGCGATTGTGTTCCCGACCGGTTATGCGGCAAATCTCGGGGTGATCCCCGCCCTCGTGGGCGGCCACGACGTGGTCTATTGCGACCGGCTGAGCCACGCCAGCATCATCGACGGCTGCCGGCTCGCCGGAGCCGACCTCCGGGTCTATCCCCACAAGGACGTGGCCCGGCTTGACCGGCTGCTCGCCCGCCGGCGGGGGAACCGAACTCTCGTGGTCACCGACACGGTGTTCAGTATGGACGGCGACATCGCTCCGCTGCCTGACCTGGTCGAGGTGTGCGAACGACACGGGGCGATCCTGATGATCGACGAGGCACACGCCACCGGGGTGCTGGGCGAGACCGGGCGCGGGGCGACCGAGCATTTCGGGATCGAACCCGGCCGCATCCCGGTCGTGATGGGGACGCTGAGCAAGGCGGTCGGATCGCTCGGCGGGTATGTGGTCGGCGGGCTCGACCTCATCGAGCTGCTCATCAACACCGCCCGGTCGTTCATCTACACCACCGCGCTCCCCCCGGCGGTGTGCGCAGCGTCCATCGCCGGCCTTCGGATGATCGACGAGGAACCGCAGCGGCGGGCCCGGCTCTGGGAGCGCACTCGCCAGCTTCAGGATGGATTGCGGGAGGCGGGCCTCGACCTCGGCGACACGGAGACGCCGATAACGCCCGTCGTCGTGGGCGGGGCCGACGAGGCGGTCGCTCTCGCCGACCGGCTGCTCGATGCCGGGATACTCGCCCCGGCCATCCGGCCCCCGACCGTGCCCGACGGGACGGCCCGCATCCGGCTCTCGCCGATGGCCACACACACCCGCGAGGATATCGAGGCCGTGCTCGAGGCGGTCGCCCGGGGCTGATCGACGTCGGCACAAGGACCGGGCTGTTTTGACACGGGCGCCCTCGGCCAATACACTATGGATATCGGTACGTCTCTCAGAGCGTAAGAAAGTCAGGAGCATTCGGATGAACAGGCGATTGATTGCGGCAGTGGTGAACATCAGCACCGAGCGGATCGTCCGGGACTGCCGTCTGTACCGCGTTACTCTTCGAACCACAGGATGACACAGATGACCGACGCCATCGCCATTGCCGACCGGCTGCTCGACGGGGGGCCGCCGGTGGACCGCGGCGAAGCCCTCTGGCTGGCCGAGTCCGCCCCGTTCGACGAGTTGATGCTCGGTGCGGGCCGACTCCGCCGCCACTTCTGCGGCGACGTGGTCGATCTGTGCTCGGTCATCAACGCGCGGTGCGGGGCCTGCAGCGAGGACTGCGCGTTCTGCGCACAGTCGGCCCGGTACCAGACGCAGGCCGACATCTATCCCCTGGTCGATATCGAGCGGATGACGGACGAAGCTCGCGCGGCGGCGGAACGCGGGGCCGACCACTTCGGGATCGTGACCTCGGGCGAGAGCGTGGGCGCAGACGGGCGGGACTTCGAGGCGATCCGCTCGGCCGTCGAATCCATCGCGGAAAAGGGGGACGTCGTGCCGTGCGCGTCCATCGGGCGGCTCGAGCCGGACGCCCTGGAGCGGCTGCGTTCGGCCGGACTCCGCCGCGTTCATCACAACCTCGAGACGTCCGAGCGATTCTATCCCCGCATATGTACCACGCATTCGCACGCCGAGCGGGTGGCGATGGTCCGGGCCGCCAGGGCCGCCGGCCTCGAGGTCTGCTCCGGCGGTTTGTTCGGATTGGGCGAGACCTGGGCCGACCGCGTGGACCTCGCCCTGCAACTGCGGGAGCTCGGCGTCGATAGCGTGCCCGTCAACTTCCTCAACCCGGTGCCCGGCACGCCGCTGGCCGACCGTCCACTGCTCGAACCACGCCAGGCCCTCCGCATCATCGCACTCGTCCGGTTCGTCCTGCCCGACCGGACGATCAAGGTGTGCGGCGGCCGCGAGGTCGTACTCCGCGACCTGCAATCGTGGATGTTCGCCGCCGGCGCGTCGGGCACGATGATCGGGCATTACCTGACCACGGCCGGACGTGAGGCGGCCGATGACCTGCGGATGATCGCCGACCTCGGCCTCACCGCCCGGAAGCACGCGAAGTGACGATCATACCAATCACTGAAGGGGGGCAATCCGGCCGGAACTGCCGAACGATCCCCCTGTTCAGCCCGGACCTCTCCGCCGCCATCGTCATCCTGTGGGAATGGGGGCGATGACCGACAGATCAAATCACAAGGCGGGCGGGCGACCGGTCGCCCTGGTCACCGGTTCGTCTCGCGGGCTGGGGCGCGAGATCGCGCTCGCTTTTGCTGCTGCCGGCTGGTCGGTCGTGGTGAACGGGTGCCGGTCATCCGAAGCGGCGGACGCCGTGTCGAAGGATGCCCGACAGCTCGGGGCAGACGCGATTGCGATTATGGCCGACGTGGGGGACCGGGCCGGCCGCGATCGGTTGGTCGAGGCCGCGCTCGAATGGGGCGGTCGGCTCGATTGCCTGGTGAACAACGCGGCGGTCGATGTCGGACGCCCGGTCGTCCGGCTGTCGGAGGACGACTGGGACCAGGTGATGGAGATCGACCTGCTGGCACCGATGGCTCTTGCTCGAAGCGCGGCCGAGGTGATGGAGCCGGGCGGGCTGATCGTAAACATCGTGTCGTTCTGCGGGCTGGCGGGCTGTCCCCGGGCCGCCGCGTATTCCACCGCGAAGGCCGCCCTGACCGGGCTCACCCGGGCCGAAGCCCCCCGCTTCGTCGACCGCCGGCTCCGGATCAACGCCATCGCGCCCGGATACATGCCGACCGACCTC
>PWKM01000294.1 GCA_003559755.1 Planctomycetota bacterium | reverse complement strand
GGAATGGGAGCAATGGCTCAACCCCACCCCCGAATACGGCTGGCAGGGGCTGCCACACTATATCGCCATGTACATGATCGACGACGGCTACGACGACGAGGGGTACGCCATGGGCTACTGGCCCTCCTCCTCCGCCGGCCCCAACGTGCTCGGGATGTCTGACTCCTACCAGCGCGACTCGATGGTGACCGCGTACAGCGCGATGATGTTCTCCGACGTGTTCGAAGACACCTGGCTGGACGAGGACTATATCCCGCCCGCCGAGCGGACAACCAGTTACGGGTATAACCACCTGCTGGGGCGGTCTCGAGCCGCTGTCCCCGCCAGCACCATCATGGTCATGGACTACGACAACTGGCTCATCCAGCGAGGGACCGGCGACCCCGAGGAGGAGGACGACGACAGCCGGATCGCACTGCGCCACTTGGGCCGGGCCAACGCTCTGATGGGCGACGGCTCCGTCCGGTCGCTGTACCTGGAAGAGATCACCCCGCGCGGCATGTGGACTCTCGAACGGGGCGACTGAGCCCCGTTGACAGGCGGCTGGAACACACGGGACACCGGTCCCATGGACCGATTATTGGAGGGATACAATCATGAGAACCACGGGCAGTCGTTCATTATACCGCTTCGCGCTGTCGGCTTTTGCGCTCGTTTTCGTCGGGCTGCTGCCCGGCCTTGTCGCCGGCTGTGGCCGCGGGAACGGCGAGACGGACCGCGAGCCGACTGTGGGGGCCGATGGGGAGAGCGTCGTCACAGTCAGGCGCTCCCGCGATGGGGTGTATGTCGAGCAGGATAACAGGCGGGTTTCGGACACATACGAGTTCGTGCAAGGGACCGCGGTGACCCCGAGCGGCGACTTGGTGTACGCGGGCCGCCGAAAAGACGGCAAGTGGGTCGTGATGCGCAACGACAAACCGGTCGGCGAGGCGCACGAGTACGTCGCGGGCGTGACAACCAATCCGGACGGGGAAGTGACGTACCTGGCCAAGGACGGCGATAGGTGGCACGTGATGCGCAACGGCATCCCCGAGGGAGAGGGATACGAAAACATCTCGCGCCCGGTTTACAGCCCGGACGGGGAAGAACTGGCCTATACCGTCACCGAGAACAACCGGACGTTTCTCGTCCGAGGCGGCGTCCGGCAACCTGGCGAATATGAGTGGGCCGACGCCCCCCAGTTCAGCCCCGACGGCGAATCGCTGATCTTTGTCGCACAGGTCGGCGAGGACCAACAGGTCGTGATGCGGGACGGCGAGCGGATCACCCCGCCCATCGACGGCAACATCGAGACCTGGGCGATATCCTCCGACGGCCAGTCGAGCGTGGTCATCAATCGACATGAATGGCAGAACTACGTCATCCGGAACGGCAGGACGATTGCCGGGCCACTCGACATCGAGGCCGTGACCAGGCCCGTCTTCGCGCCGGATGAACGCACCGTATTCTATGGAGTGGCCGAGAGCGGCCGCCGGTGGGTGATCTATCGGGACGACCAGAAGTTCACCGACGACATCGAGGCCTCCGCTCTGGCCGACCTCCTGGTCAGCCCCGACGGCAGCGCCGTCGCCTGCGCGGCGAGGCGGGATGGGCAGTGGTACGTTCTCAAGAACGGGCAGGTGGTCAGCGATGGGTTCCACAAGATCAGCAACCTGCGAAACGGACCCGACGGAAACACGTTTCTTTTTGCCGGCGTACTCGGAAGCTCAGTAACAGAGGTAGAGATTGAATGGTAAGTAAAACCCGGTTGGTGCACCCGTGCCTCATGCGTCGCCTCGCCCGATTGCTCATACCGATAGCCGCCGTTGCCGTCCTCGCCGTCGGATGCAGAGAAGACGCCGAGACCATTCACGAGGCGGCTACGCGCGGACAAGCTCGTGCCGTCGAGAGGTTCCTGAGGGACGGGGAGTCGTTGGATGCCCCGGACGCCTCCGGCTACACCCCCCTTCAGCAGGCATCGCTGCACGGCAAGGCCAACGTCGTCGAGGTCCTGCTCGAGGCGGGCGCCGACGTGAACGTCCAGAATGCGAGCGGGACCACCGCCCTGCATGCCGCAGCGGCGGGCGGCCACCACGCCGTGGCCAAACTCCTGCTCGACGCCGGGGCGGACGTCGAACGGGCAGATGGGGCCGGGACCACCCCGCTTCACCTCGCCGCGGTTCGAGGGCGCCGTGACGTCGCAGCACTCCTGCTCGATGCCGGGGCGAAAGCGGACGCTACCACGCACCGGGCCGAGACCCCACTCCACTTCGCCGCCGAGTCCGGCTACCACGACATCATCGCTCTCCTCATCGAACGGGGAGCGGACCCGAACGCCCCGACGGAAGACGGGCGGCGGGCACTGCACATAGCCGCCCGGCAGGGGGAACGCCGGACCGTCGCCACCCTGCTCGAGATGGGGGCCGACGCCAGTGCGAGGGCCGAGGACGAATCGCTCGCCCTGCACCCGGCCGCCCGCCGGGGCGACCTGGAAATCGTCACCCGGCTTCTCGACCAGGGGGCCGAGGTCGACGCCCAAATGCATGAGGGAACCACCCCGATATCCGCAGCCGTTCCTCTCGGGCACCTCGACGTCATCACCCTGCTGCTCGACCGCGGTGCCTCTCCCAACGGAGTGACCGGTCATGACGAGCCGATCCTGACCACCGCCGCCCGGCGGGGCCACCTCCCCGTCGCCAAGCTGCTCATCGAGAGAGGGGCCTTGGTCAATACCGCCATGGAGGGCGGCACCACAGCGCTTCACATGGCCGCCGCCAGGGGCCGGGACGAGATCGCACAACTGCTCATCGACCACGGGGCAAACATCAACGCCCCCGAGTACGACGGCCTCACCCCGCTGCACTACGCGGCCAAGTTCGGCTGGGCCGGCACCACGGCCGTGCTGATCGACAACGGGGCGAATATGGAGGCCGCATTGACCTCCGGCCGGGAAGCCCCGAGACGTCAGGGCGACCGGCCCATCCACATGGCCGTGCGGGGCCAGTATGTCGATGTCCTCGAGGTCCTCATCGACCGAGGGGCCGATATCGAGGCCCGGATGGCCGGCAGCGCAACGCCACTGCACTACGCCGCACAGTACGACCGAAGGGGGATCGTGCGCACCCTGCTCGACGCCGGGGCCAACCCAAACGTGCACCGGCGTGACGGCAACAGCCCGCTCCACCTCGCCATCCGGTGGGGGACCGAAGAAGTCACCCGGATGCTCCTCGACCACGATGCGGACGTGAATATCAGGAACAACGATCAAAGCACCCCCCTGCACGCGGCGGCCGACACCGGCCACCGCAACATCTGCATCATGTTGATTGAGGCGGGGGCCGAGATCGAGGCGAAAGACAACTCGGGCGCCACGCCCCTTCACCGGGCCGCGATGACGGGCCAGGTCGCTGCCGCCGAAATCCTGCTGGATCACGGCGCGAACATCGAGGCGACCATGGTACAGGAACGCCGCCCGCTCCACTGGGCCGCGATGAACGGACACGCGAGAATGATCGAGTGGCTGATCGGAAAAGGAGCGTCCCTCGAAGCACCGCAGGCAGACGGACAGACCCCCCTGCACCTCGCCGCCGTGGCCGGGCACCGGGAAGCCACCGAGGTGTTCCTCAAGCACGGGGCCAGCACCACCATCGAGGACAACCACGGGCGGACGCCCGTCGATGTTGCCGATATGAGACTTCGATCGCTGCTGGAGCAAGGCCTTCAAGAATCGCCTTGAATGAGAACCGAGCCGCTCCCAGGCAGGAAAGCAGGGAAATGAAGACAAAGGAGAAGGGCGAATGAGGCGTATAGAGAAGAAAAGACGTGCGGGCTTCTCCATGACCGAGCTTCTGGTTGTGGTGGCGGTGATTCTCATCCTGGTCTCGCTGCTATTCATCGTCGGCGGGCGGATGTACGGCCAGAGCCGGCTGCTGCAGTGCCAGCATCACCTCGAGCATATCGGCCGTGCGATGAACATGTACTCCGTCGGCCACCAGGGCACGCTGCCCGCGCCGCGGTCGCTGGGCGGTCGGCTGTGGTACGAGACGCTGGCGGCGACCCACCTCGATGACGGCCGGATACTGGGCTGCCCGCTGGTCGGCCCGCCCCCGCACATCCGGCTCGACGAGTTGCCGGTGGTGGCGGAGGAGCCGCTCCAGCGGTTCGACAAGGCCCTTTACTGGCTCCGGGACCTCCAGATCAAGGACGGCAGCCGCAAAGGGCAGATCCCCTTCGCCGGGTCGGGCGGAGCCGGCCTGAGCAGGCAGCAGCACAACGTCAGCACCGCCTGGGCGCTGATGGCCTACCTCCAGGCGGGCTGCAATGACCGGCACCCGCCCGAGTTTGCCGATACCGTCCGGATGGCCGTCGAATTCCTGACCGGCAACGCCCAGTGGTCGGACGGACAGTTCAAGGGCGAACTGAGTCACTACTCCGAAGGCGGGCATACCATCGCCAGCACGGCGATCCCCATCATGGCCCTCGCGGCCGCGCACAAATCCCTCGAGGACTCCGCTCTCCGGTCGAGGGCGAGACAGTCCGCCGAGCTCGGCCTCCAGTGGCTCAACCGGGAGGAAAACACCGCTTGGTTCGGCGGCTACGGCTACAGCGGCCCGTCGGAATATGAATCGACCTCCTGGGGCGAGCGTTCCCGGATGAGCAACGCCATCTGGCCCTACATCGCCACGGGGATGGCCAAGCAGGCCGGCTTCCATATCCCCTCTCACTTGAACAGCGCGATGAACTATGTCCTCCACCTCAACGAGATGGGGGGCGGGCGGATGCGGTTCCGATGGAATCCGAACGTTCATACCGATTCCGGCGACAACCGGCATATGGGGCGTTTCGGGTGGGGTTCGGTCATCCGCCTGTCGCACGGCGAATCGGCGGGTTCATACCTCGTCCAGAGCCAACTGGCCGAAATCACCGCCCCCACGACATCCGGGATTCCCTGGCACATGTCCGAGTTCAGCAACGGCATGCCGCGTTACCACATGTTCCCCGCATCGCGCAGCTTGCGGCTCGTGGGCGGCAACCTGTGGGAGCAATGGGTCAACCCCACCCCCGAGTACGGCTGGCAGGGGCTGCCACACTACGTCGCCATGTACATGATCGACGACGGCTACGACGACGAGGGCTACGCCATGGGCTACTGGCCCTCCTCCTCCGCCGGCCCCAACGTGCTCGGGATGTCTGACTCCTACAAGCGCGACTCGATGGTGACCGCGTACAGCGCGATGATGTTCACCGACGTGTT
>PWKM01000170.1 GCA_003559755.1 Planctomycetota bacterium | reverse complement strand
GGACTGTCTCCATCGTCCGGCGGCCGTCGGCGTGTTCGAGCAGCCGGGGCAGGACTTTGTTACAGAATCGTCGAACGCATTGCGGGGTGCGAACTCGCATCCGGGCCTCCTCAATCTCAGGGGTCGAATCGCACACAGTTTAAAGCAGAGCACAAATGGGGGCAAGGGTCGGGCCGAGGAGATGCCCAGGACCGGGGTTGTCGTGTGCGGCCAGTTGGTGTATAACGTTGGACGTATACATTTCCAATTTTGCGGGTGAATACAACATGCACTCGAGAATCGCCGTCGTTCAGTTCGGTGTGAATCCGTTCGCCATCGATGACAACGTCGAACGTGCCGAATTGCGAATCCGCCAGGCCGCCGATGAGGGTGCAGAGCTGGTCGTTCTGCCCGAGTACGCCGTCACCGGGGTGGGCGTCGGCATGCAGGATTACGCCGATACAGAGGGGAGGAATCTGCGTACGTTCCGGCGGCTGGCCACTGAATACAGCGTTGACCTGATCCCCGGCTCCTGGCAGGAGAAAGAGGACGACGGGCGCATCTACAATACGACCTACTACATCGACCGCTCCGGGGAGGTGCTCGCCCGCTATCGCAAGGTCAACCTGTGGCTTGCCGAGAAGCCCTACGTGACTCCGGGCGATGGAGCGGTGGTTGCCGACACCCGCCTGGGCAGGGTCGGCCTGGCCATCTGCTGGGACCTCGCATTCCCCGAGCTGTTCCGAGGGATGTTTCGACAGAAAGCAGAGATCGCCATCTGCGCGTCCTGTTGGGCGATGGAAGATGCCGGGACCGGGCAGCGGCACGAACCAAAGTCTGAACAGATTCTGATCGATTCCTGCTGCACGGCTCGGGCTTTCGAGAACGAAATGGCGGTGGTCTTCTGTAATACCGCTGGAACCTGGAAGGGGAGCAAGGGGGTTCTAAACTCCGCCGGCCACTCCCAATTTGCCATGCCGTTCCTGGGTCGGGTTGCTGTGATCGAGGACAATCACGAGGCGGTCCTGACCTGCGAGATGGACATGTCCATACTGGACGAGGCGGAGCGGTGCTACGAGATAAAGGCGGACCTGATGGACGGGGACAGCGCCGGATAAACACCTGTCGGCCTGCATCCCGTATGCGGGGATTCGCTGCGGGACCGCAGTAAGAGTTTGTATCGGACGCGGAGTGCGGTAAAATAGGCAGTACAGCTACCGGTACGGCTTTGGACAAACCAGATGGCTCGACAAGAGCAGATCAAAACGGATTATCGCGGTATCCGCCGACAGTTGGCCCGCGGTGTTTCCCCGAATCCCCTGCTCCGACTCGCCACACTTCTCCTGGCGTCCGGCCTGGTCGGCTCGATGCTGGTGCTGGCCAGTTCAATCATCTGGCTGCACCGTTCGGACCGATCCGAGATGGCCCCTGTCCGGGCAGACATCGTCGAGATCGTCGAGCCCCGCGAACGCGATATCTTCGAGGACATCGCCCAGATAATCGGCGAGCAAGAGATCGACAAGGAGCCGGAGGACGAAGAGACCAAGGTTGAGCAGGTAGATGAGCCGGACGTATCCGGGGAGCCGTCAGAGGTCGTCGCAGACATAGAAAAGCCGCCGGGGCCTGCCGAGGAGGAACAGGAGAGCGAGCAGGTCGCCGTCATCGCCACCGACCGCGGCACGGGAGGCCCACAAGCCCTGTACTCGAGCCGGAGCGGCCAGGACAGGGAGGACGCCCTGGGAAAATACGGGGGTGGAGAGGACACCGAAAATGCCGTCGCCGCCGGCCTCGACTGGCTCGCTCGACACCAGAACGCAGAAGGCAATTGGAATCATGCCCGATACATTCGCCACTGCCGAGACCAACACGCCAAGTGCGAGAGCGGATTGTTCAACTTCCCCTCCGTGCACGCTGTCCCGCTCGACCCCGGCCTGACCGGCCTCGCCCTGCTCGCCTTCGCGGGAAGCAACCACACCCACATGCGGGACGGGCCATACCGGGAGAACGTCGCGAAAGCCGTCGAATGGCTTCTCGGGCATCAGACCGACAGCGGACGTATCGGCGATTACCCCCCTCAAGCTAACTACTATATGATGTACAACCACGGGATCGCGACGCTGGCCCTGGCCGAGTTATACGTGATGACCGGGGATCAGCGGCTCCGCCAGCCCGTGAAGAAGGCCGTCGCCTTTATCGCCCGCGCTCAGCAAAGGTCGGGCGCCTGGGATTATACGGACGCCCAGACCGGCCGATACGACACCTCGGTGACCGGCTGGCAGGTGATGGCACTCAAAGCCGCCAACAACTCCGGCATCCAGGTCCCTCCCCGTACACTATTCCTTCTGGCCGACTTCCTGGACCGCGTCACTCAACGCAGCGGCGAAGTCTATTACTCCAACCAAAATCCCGCCCCCGGAGCGAGGGGCGAAGGGATGGTGGCGGTGGGCCTGCTCAGCCAGCAGTTCCTCGGGTTCCCGAACGACCGACGCACGGCCCGACGACAGACCGAGATCATCCTGGGGAATCCGCCACAGTGGGGCCGGATGACGCTCCGCGACCGAGGGCACTCAATCTACTACTGGTATCACGCCACCCTCGCCATGTTCCAGGTCGGCGACGACGCATGGGCACAATGGAACCCCCAGATGAAGGAAGCACTGCTCAGCCAGCAGCGCCAGGGCGGCTGCGCCGACGGCAGTTGGGACGTCCCGAACAACCAATGGGCTCGGACCGGCGGCCGCGTTTATGTGACCGCCCTCAACATCCTCTGCCTCGAGGTCTATTACCGTTATCTGCCCCTTTATGACGGCGGAGCACTCGACACCGTGGGGGCGCTGATCGCCACGGTCGAGCACGGCAGCCGGGGCGATGCTGCTCGGGCGGTCCGCCTGTTGGGTCAGTTCGACACCGAGCCGGCCCGCAAGTTCCTCACCACACTGGCGCATAAGGACGACCATGCCCTGGCTCTCGAGGCGTCGATCGCCCTGGCGGAGCGGAGCGAACTGGCCTCGATCGTCCCCCTGCTTCGGCAGCTTCAGTCGAAAGAACCGTACGAACGGTTCCAGGCGCTCGGTGCGCTCGCCCCAATGATCGGGCAGGGGCTGGCCCCCCATTTCATCGAGGCACTGCGAGACGAGAGTGAGATGGTCGCACGACGGGCCTCACGGACGTTGCGTCAGTATGCAAAGCAGTCGTTCGGTTTTGAGCCGGGAGCGAACCGGGAGGAGCGAGAGGCCGCCATCCGAAACTGGGAAGAATGGTGGGAGAACTACCGGCAGGGAGAGCCGACCGAGAGCTCAGAGCCGTGGCTGGTCATCGGGGTCTATCCCGACAACAACGCCGTCGCGTTCAGCACGGGCCGACCGGAGCAGGCGACGATCGGCGACGAGTTGGTGATCTATCGCGACGGCGACTACGTGGCAAGGGTCCGAGTCGCAGCGGCCGAGAGCGACCTCTGCGTCGCCACCGTCCTCGAACAGACCGAATCCGGGGGGATCCGGGAGGGCGACGTGGTCAAGCCCCGGAACTGACCACTGGCACGCCGACCCCAACTCCTGTACACTACCGAGCCGATGAAACAATTGCGTGGGCGGGACCTGCGTCCGCCCTGCCCTGCGCCGTGACGCGGAACGAACCGACTTGCTGACAGAAGGAGAAGACCATGACAGCCCCCGCATTCCAGCATCGTGGCGTTATGCTTGACCTGGCCCGTTTGACCGAGCAGCACGACTATTATCGGGGCCTGCTGCCCCACCTGGCGGACTGGGGCTACAACCTGCTCCACCTGCACCTGACCGACGATCAGGGCTGCGCCCTCCGGTTCCCGTCGCACCCCGAGCTCGCCACCGAACACGCATTCAGCGTGGACGAGATGCGCGAGTTCTGCCGGGCCGCGCAAGACCTCGGCCTGGAAATCGTGCCCGAGATCGAATGCTGGGGACATACCGACTTCATCACCCGGCTCGACCAGTACCGCCATCTGCGCGAGATCGAGGAGGGCCCCGGCCAGTTCAGCGGGATGTGCGTGTTCGAACCGGACGCCCGGGACCTGCTCCGGGACCTGCTGCGCGACACGGTCGACATCTTCGAGCCGCGCCTCATTCACGCCGGCCTCGACGAGGTCAACTTCGGCCATCATCCGACATCGAAAAAGCTGCTGGAGAAGCAGTCCGCCAGCGACCTGTTCGCCGATCACATCATCTGGTGCCACGGGGCGATCGATGAACTCGGTGCCCGCCTGGCAATGTGGGGCGACCACGTCTACAAAGACGAAACCCTGCTTCGCAGGACGCCGAAGGACGCACTGATCTTCGACTGGCATTACCTTCGCGACTATGTGCCGGAATCGCTAGACGTTCTTATCGAACACGGGTTCGAGGTTTACGGCGCCCCGGCGGTCCAGTTCGCCCGGAACCGGGTCCTGTCGAGCCGGGAGAATTTCGAAAACCTGCAGCGGTTTTCGGGCCATGCGCTGA
Source organism: Planctomycetota bacterium (assembly GCA_003559755.1). GTDB lineage: Bacteria > Planctomycetota > PUPC01 > PUPC01 > PUPC01 > PUPC01. The sequence goes on along the minus strand of PWKM01000170.1, from coordinate 14,629 downwards.
GCCGGCGTGAAAAGGACGGCGACCAGGGGTTCGTCAGCGGGATGGTGGTGACCGTGTGGTGCCCGTACCGGTACGTGCCAGGAACCATCGAATATCCGCTGGCGATGGCGGCCCGGCTGTTCTGCTCGGATGAGCTGCCGCCGCTCGACTTCGCCGAGACGTTCGCCGCCGAATTCTGGGGGCTGCCCGATGAAATGGCCGGCCGTGTGGGATGGGCGGTCGAACAACTCTACGAATCCGCACCGGTGCGGGAAGAGTATAACCGGACCGTATGGGGACATTCCCGCAGCGGAAAGAAGGGAGAGGCAGACACCTTCTGCCGGGCGGATCAGGACCAGTGTCGGCGGCGGCTCCAGGTTGTCCGTCAGGCACGGTCCATCATCGAGGAGGCCCGTGATCTTGCCAAAAGAAACAACGAACGATTGCTGGACCTGACCACGGCGGCGGAGTTCCTCGAAACGATCTACCAGTATGGGGCAGAAGGCCGGCGGCAGCCCCCCGACTGGAAGGGCCTGCACGAATCGTTGCAGGCAGCGTGGTGCCGGTCACGCTACACCGACACCCCCGCGTATTCGGGCACGTGCCCCCTACCGCCCTTGGGTCACAGCGAGCATGACGAAATCATGCGGCACCTCAACCGGCTGGCTGGCGAAGCGTAAGCACCAACCCCGGCCGGCGCTTTTGCAGAGGTCCGCCGCATGGGAAGATTGATGAGTACCGGAAAGAAACGAGCCGACGTACCGGTATCCTGCTTACTCACTATTGGCAACATCTGCCTGCGCGTTTGGGCGACAAACCGGGGGCTGTGCCGGATTCAGTTCGTTGCGATCGGAGGCGCCGATGGCGAGCAATCACGAGGTCCGGGTTCCGACGCCCTGGCACATCTGGCCCGGGCCTGTAATCAGCTTCGTGAATACTTCGAGGGGAAGCGCAGGCGGTTTGACGTCCCGATCGATCTGCCTGCGTGTACGCCCTTCCAATGCGCGGTCTGGCGTGGGTGCAGCGAGATCCCATTCGGCGAGCGGCGTTCATATGGCGAGCTGGCGGCAGCGATAGGGCGACCCCGCGCCGCCCGTGCCGTCGGGAATGCGCTCAACTCGAATCCGATCCCGATCATCATCCCCTGCCACCGGGTGATTCGGGCCGATGGTTCGCTGGGCGGATTCGGCTCCGGGTTGAGGGTGAAAAAGAGTCTGCTGCGGCGGGAACAGGCGAATGGGCTGAGGGAATTCTGAAGCCGTTACGGGGTCCAGGCCAAGACGTCCCGGCTCAGTCGGCTTCTGGCGGAACGAGCGCGGTGGTGGCCTCCTCCAGAGTGCGTCCGGCCCGATAAAGCCGTATCAACCGGTCCAGGTTCTCGTTCATGAGCCGGGCGGACTCGTAGCGGGTCGCCAGCCGTTCAACCGCCTGGACCAGGCCGTATGGCGGAACGCCCCGCCTGATGTGCCGGTAACACTCCGTCAGGAAATCACGCTGGTCGCTGTATGACGGGGTGACATCGGAAATGATCTTGTATAAGCGCGCGATGTGCTCGGCCGACTCGCCCCGCTCGAGCTGTGAAGCGGCCCAGCGGATGGTGTCTTCGAACCGTGTGCCGACCGCGCCCGCCCTGTCCAAATCATCGGCCAGTTGCACAAGAGGGAGCGCGGAACGGAAATGATCGGCGTTTCTTACTCCCGTCAGGAACAGCAGCCGTTTGTTGCCGGCACTCAACATCAATTCCTGACTCTGTTTGAAGGTTGCAAGCAGGTCGTCCAGTTTCGCACCCCGGGACAGGGCATCGAGCGACTCTGCATAGAACTCGAATTGATGCTGGGCGGCCAGACGACGCTCGGGATCACTGATTTCCATCGCCAGCTTCTGGGCCGGCTCCAGTTCAACAACATACGCCCGGCGTGCATAGATGCGTGCCAGCGTGCGGGCTGCCTCGGCCGGGACATCCCCTCTCCGGAGCTGCCTGTGCAGTTCGGTCACAGCCCGTCGTTCGGCGGCGGTGGTACCTTCGGCCGCGAGAGCCGCACTTGTCAGCAACAGACAGCAGAAAACAGCACCGACTGATCGCCAGGCCATATCGGGCCTCCAGAAGCGGGGATATTACTTCCAGTTTTTCCGCTTGCCCTTGCGCTTGCCATAATTGGGCTTACGGCCGTGGTTCGCTTTCTTGCTCCGCCAGTTCAGCTTGTCACGTCGATCTTTGGCCACTGAGGCACCTCTTTGGTTAATATGTGATGCACTATTGAAGTCATTCGCCTCTCCATGAAGCGTACAGCAAAAGATGTTTCATGTCAAGCCGGCGGAAGAACAAAGACGGAAACGCGCAGGTACATGGTATCCACCTTGCGGCGGCAGGCGGGGGGCCGGGACGTGCCGGTTCGATTATCGCGTTGTGCCGCCGACCGAGGCCGCCCCCTCGGGGCCTTCGGGCAGGGCGGACGACTTCTCGGCGGCGATATAGATCGGGCGGCCCTGCTCCTGCCGATAGATGCGGTCGATATATTCGCCCAGGACCCCGAGCATCAGAAGCTGGACGCCGCCGAGCAGGAACACGGCGGAGGCGAGCAGTGCATAGCCGGACATCGGTGCGCCCTGCCATATTCTCGCGATCAGCAGCCCGGCGAAGATGAACACCGAGAACAGGCAGGCGAGCAGGCCGAGGACCACGCTGATCCTGAGCGGCAGCCCGGAGAAACCGAGAACGGCGTCCATGGCGAGCACGGTCATCTTGATCGGGGTGAACTTCGTCTCGCCAGCGTGACGCTCATCCCGATCGTAGCGGAGAGCCGTCTGGCGGAACCCGGTCCAGGCGACGAGTCCGCGAACGAACCGGTGGATTTCGCGGCACCGACGGACCTCGAGCACCACGCGGCGGTCCATCAGACGGAAGTAGCCCGTGTCGACCGGTATGTTCACACCGCTCAGATGGCGGATGATCCTGTAGAACAGCCAGGCGCTGAACCGCTTCGAGAAGCGTTCGCCCTTCCGGCTTCGGCGCTGTGCATACACGATGTCGTTGCCCTTGCGCCACAGGCCGATCATCTCGGGAATCACCTCGGGCGGGTCCTGGAGGTCGGCGTCGATGAGCACCACGGCGTCACCGTCGGCATGGTCGATCCCGGCGGTCAGGGCGGCCTCCGCCCCGAAGTTGCGGCTGAGGAAAATATATCGCACCCGCTCGTCGGTCTCGGCGAGCTCGCGGATGATCTCGCGCGACCGGTCGGAGCTGCCGTCGTCGACGAACAGGCACTCGATGTCGTCGTCGATCGATTCATCGACCTCGGTGAGCCGGCGGTAAAGCTCGCGCAGGCAGGTCTCTTCGTTGTAAATGGGAACCACCACAGAGATGCGGGCCATCTATTCCCTCTCTTCCTCCGGTGCTGCGCCGGGGCGCAGGAACACCCATGTCCGCCATTCGACCCGCGATGGCATGAACTTGTGGACCGTCTCGATCTTCTCCAGGCGGTCCATAAAATCGGGCGGGACATCCTCAAGCCGATCTTTCAGGGCCAGCCATACGAAGTCCTCACCGGCATCCAAGTGCTCCCGCACTCCCTGCCATCGGGTGGTTTCTCTCGTCCGCCCGGTATAGAACACGATGGACGGCACACTATGACCGGTTGTAAAAAGCTTCGCGTCCGGTGGGGCATGCTCGGCCAGTTTCTCGGCGAGCGGTCGGGTGCTCGCATGCTCGTCCATCGCGGGCATCGCAAACAGAGAGAGCACCAGAACCAGCACGGTCATTCCTGCGGCGAGGGTGAACACGGCACGTTCGGTCCGAAGACGGCGCAGGTCGGCCGCCACCAGCCCGAACATAGCCAGCATCAGCCCCCCCGCCCCGAAACAGTACCGGGCGACACGGGGCAGTTGGGCGTGGAACGGAAACACGAAGAACGCCACACCGAGCACGATCGCAACGAACCCGAACAGGATGATGCCGAGTTTCGCCAGCCGACCGTCGTAGAACGACTCCCGTTGGCGGACCGCGCGATCCACGGCGAATGCAATCACGATCGCCAGAGCCGGAGTCGCAGGGAGCACGTAATGCGGAAGCTTGGTCGTCATGAACGAGAAGAGCAGAAACGGCCCCGCCGCCCACGCGACGAGGAAGGCGCGATGCCGCCTGGCCTCCTCCGCCGGCCACAACTTCTTGAACGCCAGGGGCAGGAGTGCGATCCAGGGGAAGAAGGTGACCGGCAGCAGCGCAATGTAATAGAAAAACGGTCCGCTGTGGCTGTGAGTGGCGCCGGAGAACGCCCGCTCGATGACGTGCCTGCCCACTCCCTCGCTCATCATCTCGCCGCCCGTCGCCCGGTCAGCCGGGATCATCCACGCCATATAAATGGCCCCGGCGAGCAGCAGCCCCGGGATCGCCCACGTTTCCAGGAACAGTTTGCCCCTTCGCTCGAGCAGAGATACGCCGATGAGGGCGATGATAAACACCGCCGGCACGACCGGCCCTTTGGCCAGCCCGCCGAGTCCCATCGCGACATAGATCAGGAAGTAGTTCCGTAATCGCCGGTCGCCCTGATGCACCCTCCAGAACCCCAGGAAACACAGCACCAGGAACAGCATCAAGGCCCCATCGGCCATTGCCGCTCTACCGACAACGATGTACGAAAGGTTCGTCGCCATGATCAAGCCGGCGATCAGGCCGATTCGCCGGTTGAACATCTCCGCACCCAGCGCGTACAGTGCGGCGGCGGCGAGGATGGCCGACAGCGCCGAGCCGAGCCGGGCCGGCAGTTCGCCCACGCCGAACACGCGAAAGCCCGCGATCATCATCCAGTACATCATCGGCGGCTTGTCAGGGAACAGCTTGCCGTTGAAATAAGGGACGATATAGTCCCCGCGCTCCATCATCTCCCGCGCCGTGCCCGCGTGCCAGGTTTCATCGCTGTCAGTCAGCGAGTACCGCCCCAGCCCGGGCAGATACACCAATGCGGCGCAAATAATGACCGCCGCGATCGCTGTCTTACTTCGCATCAATGACTCCAACTTGCGGGTCTTCCCAAAAGGCGACCCAGACGAATCGCATCGCCCAGAGGGCGAGCGCCGGGCCTACCTGCGGCCCGAGCTGTGAGATGCCATAGCCCGCCGTGGCGCCTATGGACAACAACAGGAACAACACGGGGCCGGCCCGGCCCAGCCGTGCCAGATATTTGTCCACCTCGAAGTGGTCCGCCAACGCGATGCCCGCCAGCCCAATCATCAGCCCCAACGCCGCGCCTGCAAGTACGTCGGCCGGAAAGTGGCGCACACGGAACACGCGGGATATACCGACCACCCCGGCGGACATATAGAACAGATATCCGTATTTGGGGAACCGGTTGGCGAGGATGACCGCCACTGTGAATACAGCCGTAGCGTGCCCGGACGGATAGGCCCCCCACCGGCCGCCGGGCCTGTCCCGCCCGATCACCAGTTTCAGAAAGTTCACCCCGAAGCCGACTAGAGCCAACCCCACCAGCCCTCGTCCGGCCAGCTTTTTGTCGTCCAACACGACCAGCAAGCCCACGAACAAGATTAACAGCGATACCCCGCCCCCAACATCGCTGACCGATCGGATCAATATCCGCATGCTGTCGAAGTGAGGACTATCGACGAATTCGATTACGGCATGGTCAAAACGGAGCGCGACCAGCGAACCTGCCAGACAGACGGCCGCCACGATGAAATATGGAGAGCGTTTTGGTGTACGCTCAGGCACGATATTCTCCTTGTATGATTTCTCAGCCCGGTACTTTGTAAAACCGAGCCCTCAAAGGTAAAGGGATCAGGCCGATTTGTCAAACACCATTGCCATAAAAAACCGATTTGGCAGGTGCCGGCCCGTCCGTCAGACCGCCGTTCTTGGCTTTCCGTATCGAGCCCGCCCGGTTCCGGGCCGGGCACTTGCAGGCCGGGGCACAGTCGGGTAAACTTCGAACTAGGAACTCTCGACCGGCAAAAGCCGGTCCGGCGGTACCGATCTAATTGATTTCGACATCACAGGAGACGGGATGGGCGGATTTTTCGGGGTAATTTCTGAACAGGATTGCGTCAGCGATCTGTTCTACGGGACCGACTATCATTCTCATCTGGGCACGATGCGGGCCGGGCTTGCGGTGAAAGGCGACGACGGGATGACCCGCATCATCCACGATATTACCAACGCCCAATTCCGCTCGAAATTCGAGGGGGAACTGCCTCGGATGGCCGGCACACGCGGCATCGGGGTCATCAGCGACTACGAAGACCAGCCGCTTCTCATCGGCTCACATCTCGGCCCGTATGCAATCGTGACCGTGGGCGCGGTCCGCAACGCCGAAGAACTCGTCGCCCAGGCATTCGCCAAGAGCCGGACGCACTTCTCCGAGATGAGCGGCACCGAGATCAACCCGACCGAACTGGTCGCATCTCTCATCGACCGGGAGGACTCGTTTGTCGAGGGGATCGCTGCTGCACAGGATGCGATCGAGGGGTCGTGCTCCCTGCTGCTGCTCACCGAGGACGGCATCTATGCGGCCCGTGACAAGCTCGGCCGCACGCCGGTCGTCACCGGGAAAAAAGACGGCTCCTGCGCGGTGACGCTCGAGACCACTGCGTTCGCCAACCTCGACTACAAGATCAATCGATGGCTGGGCCCCGGCGAGATCGTGCGGATCACTCGGGACGGCGTTGAATCGCTCCGGCCGCCCGGCGACCGTATGCAGATCTGCGCCTTTTTGTGGGTCTATTATGGGTTCCCCGCATCCAGCTACGAGGGGATCAATGTCGAGATGGTCCGGAATCGGTGCGGTGAGGCACTCGCCAGGGCGGACGACGTGACCGCTGACCTGGTCGCCGGCATCCCCGACTCGGGGACAGCCCATGCCCTGGGGTATGCAAACGAGGCCAACCTTCCCTTCCGCAGACCCTTCGTAAAATACACGCCGACCTGGCCGCGCAGCTTCCTGCCGCACGACCATCGCATCCGCGAACTGGTGGCGCGGATGAAGCTCATCCCCGTCGAAGACCTGATTGCCGGGAAGCGCCTGCTGTTCTGCGAGGACTCCATCGTCCGAGGCACGCAACTGGGCGACACGTTCAAACGGCTTTACGGTACGGGGGCGAAGGAGATTCACATGCGGGTGGCGTGTCCGCCGCTTCTCTACGCCTGTAAGTTCCTCAACTTCTCCCGCTCACGGTCCGAGCTCGAGTTGGCCACCCGCCGAGCCATCCAACTGATCGAGGGCTACGGGCGAAATGTCCCGCCGGAATACGCTGATCCGGAATCCGACCGCTACGCCGAGATGGTCGAGAAAATCAGGGAACGGCTGGACGCTACCACGCTCCGGTATCAGCGCTTGCCGGACCTGATCGAAGCGATCGGCCTGCCGAAGGAAACGCTCTGCACCTATTGCTGGGAAGGCGAGTGTGGCGATGTCCGTTGATCGGGTGGCTTGCCTTCCGTTTCCGGCTCACTCGCCGCTGAAATAGTCGGCCACATCCCGGATGATCGCCTCCAGATCGCGCGTGACCTCAAATCCGACGACTTCCTTGATTGCGGATATGTCGGGCCGGCGGGCACGCATATCCTCGAACCCCTTCTCGTATGCTTCTTCGTAAGGGATATGGATGATTTCGGACGGGCTTCCGGTGACGGCTTTTACTGTCTCGGCGAGCTGGTTAATCGTAATTTCGTGGTCGCTGCCGATGTTGAAGATTCCGCCCTCGGCTTTCGGTTCGAGGACCAGGCGGTAGATCGCATTCACCACGTCGCCGACGTGGCAGAAACAGCGCGTCTGTTCTCCGTCGCCATAAACGGTTATCGGATCGCCGGCCAGAGCTTGCTGGACGAGCCGAGGAACGACCATACCGTATTGTCCGGTCTGACGCGGCCCCACGGTGTTGAAGAACCGACCGATCACGAGCGGGAGGCCCCTTTTCCGGTGGTATGCCAGGGCGAGAATCTCGTCGATTGCCTTGGAACATGCGTAGCACCATCGGCTGTTCGTCGTCGGCCCAAAAACCATATCCGTATCCTCCCGGAACGGCATGGCGCTGCTCTTTCCATACACCTCGGAGGTCGAGGCGAGGAACAGCCGGACACCGTACCGTGATGCCGCCTTCAGGGCGGTCTCCGTCGCCAGGATATTCGTCTCGATGGTATGGACCGGGTCCTCGACGATCAGACGAACGCCGACGGCTGCGGCCAGGTGGTAGAGCACGTCTGCATCCCGGACCAGGTGGTCAAGGACGGTCTCGTTGGCAGCATCCTCGACGACCAGTTTGAAGTCGGGGTTCGACCGGAGGTGCTCGATATTTTTCAGGGCACCGGTCGACAGATCATCGATGGCTGTAACACGGACGCCGTCTGCGAGCAACAACTCGGCCAGGTGGGAGGCGATGAATCCCGCCCCCCCGGTAATCACGATGTGCATTGGATAAGGTCTCCCATTTCCTGTCAGCCGCTAACCAGGCCGGCGGCTTGATCGGCCTTGCAGGCCAGCCCTTCACTCGAGCGTGGGATTGATGAGTTCCAGCGCCTCGATCTCTCGCTCGCGGGCGCGTGGGCTGTGCATCGGATCGACGTTGCCCGTTGCCGGGAAAATATCGAGTGGCTCCAGTGTGAACGGGTCGAGCGTCTGCACCATCAGGCCGCCGAGGCGAGCGTTCGGATAGTACAGGTACGTTGCGTTCTGAGATTTCCGGTATCCATTGAGGCAAGCGGCATGCCCGGTCAGTTGATAGATTTTGAGGCATGCGGCGCAGTGTTCCCGGACGTTCCACCAGGGCGCGGTGGCCCTGTTCTCCGCTGCTCCGCCCCCCGATGTGTCGGGGACGCCCTGTTTTGTTTTCAGGTCAATATTCTTGAACATGACCCCTTTCGGGCTGAAGCCGTGTTCGTTCACAAGGTCCAGCATTGCGGTGACTGCTTCAAGGATATCGCCCCGCGACCATTCCCACTGGCCGTCGTCGTTCTCTGGCAGGAAGTCACACAGTTCGGCAAAGAAGCCGCACGCTTCGGCCGTATGTCCCGGGTCGCAAATATGCTGGCCCTTTTCGTCGATCCACGGCTTGCCGTCCGGCCCGTTCTTCTCCCAGAAGTCGCCCGTGTCCGGATCGTAATGGTTGCTGAGCACGTAATCGACTATCTCCCGCGCGTCGCCGACCAACCGGGCCTTCAGCTCGGGATAGCGTCCCTTTCCCTGCTGTTCCAGGCAGGCGATCCCTTTCAGAACATCCACCAGGGCACCGACGGTCACCATGGGCGTACCCTGCGAGCGGTGGCGGGTCTTTTTCGTGCCGGGATAATTCCCTGTCCTTGCCGCTTCCACACATTTCTGGCGGAGGGCGTCGCCGATCCCCATCGCCCGGTCATCGTCACGGAGCAGGCCGTACTGATACATCGCGGTGAGGCAGAACACGTCGCTGGCGGTGGCTTCTCCCGGCCCGGCAGCGGCATTGCCGGGCTCATCAGTCGGCCGGTTGGTCCTGATATCGGCCATCATTGGCAAGCTCCCGCCACAGGCCTCGTACCTGTCGACCAGCGACTGGTAGATGTGATCGCAGTAGGCGTCGTACTCGGCCTTCATATTGACGGTCCGTTCGCCTCCTGCCGCGAGGGGAATCGCCCGCTCCTCATCGGCAATTCGGCCCGTCATCAGGAAATAGGCCCAGATGCCGAGCCCGCGTCCGTCGCCCCACGTCCACGCACGCTGTTCGCTGTCCGGCCGCATCTCACCGGTGATCGTGTTGTAATTCGCGCAGAGACCGGGAATCCGCAGGCCCGGGTGAGCGACTTCCCAGTCGTATTTGAGCTTGAGAAAGGCGTTGAGCACCCGCTGCTGATAGCTTTCGTTGAACACGATCAGTCGCCGGACCGTCTCGGCGGTCAATCGTGTTTCATCGAGCAGGTAAATCTCGTCCTCGGCCAGCGGCACCCTGCCGGGCGTTTCTGCGTCGCTCATTTGTCCCTCCGTCTGTTGAAAGTCAACTGGTAAAATTCGCATCCGGAATTGCTAACAGTGCCCGAAGACATCCGATAACCAGTGTGACCGAATGATCGACACCGCCGGGTCCGCCACAACAACGAGGCATTACGATGTCCCCAACGCCCTTCATCCTGGTTTTCTGCAAGAGGCATCGCTATTGCTTCATCTACTCCAGAGGCAATGAACAAGCCGCCATCTCCACGATGATCGAATACGCTATGGACGATCGGTACAACTTCGGATGGTCCGAACTGAGATCTATCACCGCGCACTTGCAGGAGGCGGGAGCCATATCGGACGAGTGACCCGGGGCTCTTCGTCCGGGCCTGACTCTTCAAGTCCCTCCTCTACGCCTCAAAACGGCCGTATTCCCGGACCAGCTCGACCACCCGCTGGTAATCGTCGAGCCCGACGGTATCGGGCACAGAATGGTCGGAGTGGAATATGTACCCGCCGTTTTCTTTCAGGATCGGCAGCTTGGTCCGAATCTCGTTTTCGATGGCCTCGGGGTCCGACATCAACCGGGTGTCGATCCCGCCCTCGATGACGAGCCGGTCGCCGAACGTCCGCTTGACCTCGACCGGGTCCATCCCCGCCTTGATCTCGAACGGGTTCAGCCCGTCGATCCCCGCCTCCAGGAGGTCGGGCAGCAGGTCGGTCACGTTGCCGCACGAGTGCAGCATGACTACCGCGCCCTTTTCGTGCGCCCAGTCGCAGGCGTACTTGTGGACGGGTTTCAACACATCGCGGTAAGTCTGCGGCGAGAAGAACAGGCCGTTCCGATAGCCCAGGTCGTCGGGCCACCGAAGACAATCGAACCGGTAGCCCCGGTCCCACACCCTGTCGAACAGTTCGAGCTGGACCTTGCACATGTGCTGAAATATGTCGGCACACCAGTCGGGATCGGTCACCATTGCCATGAGCAGGAGCTCGGTGCCGACGAACCAACTGGCGGCCACATCGTACCCGAACCAGCCGTGGGCGGTGATCCAGGCCCCTTCTTCTTGCCAGCGGGAATAGTTCTTCTCCAGTGCCTCCCAGTCAACGCGGTCCTCGTCGGGCCGAATCCTCTCTTTTGCCGCCTGCCAGGCGTCGCGGTCGGTGACGGTAAAATCAAGGAACTCGGGTACGCCGCCGGCATGCGTCCAGTTCTTCAGCGTGACGCCCCAACTGGTGGTCCGCACGACATACTCATCGGTCTCTTCCAGGACCTTCGCCTCGTATCGAGGGCTGTTATCGGCGCCGATGCCCCGCACAACGTCGAGTTGGAAGTACTCGCCCGGACTCACACCATCGGGCAGGCCTTCCGTCCGCCATCGCTCGACGGTGCTGTCCCAGGGCGCCTCCTGCATCGGCACACGGTCCGGCGCAACATGAGCGAACGTTCGCCTGAATCTCTCGCGGGAGGTCATCCTCGTCCTCTCCTGATAAGAGCAAGTGGAGGGCGCCCTTGGGGGCGCCCACCAACACGCCGCTCTCGGCTTAGTAGTTCTCGCACCACAGTTCAAAGTACGACTGGTCATGGAGGCAGACCGGGCAGACCTTCGGGGCCTCTTCCCTGTCTTCCATCACATTGCCGCAGTTATCGCACTTCCAGGCCACCTTCTCCGGCTTCTTGAACACCAAGCCGTTCTTGACGTTCTCCAGAAGCTTCCGGTAGCGGCTCTCGTGGTACGCCTCGACCTTTGCCACCTGGCTGAAGGTATTGGCGACTTCCTTGAAGCCCTCTTCCTTCGCGATCTCGGCGGCGTCGGGATAGAGCGTGCCCCATTCCAGCTTCTCGCCCTCTGCGGCGGCGAGCAGGTTCTCGGCGGTTGTGCCCACAACCCCGGCCGGATAGGCGGCCGTTATTTCGACCTCGCCGCCCTGCAGGTGGTTGAAGAACAGCTCGGCATGCTCTTTCTCGTTTCGGGCGGTCTCCTCGAAGATATCGGCGATCTGGCGGAAACCCTCTTTCCGTGCAGCCGATGCGAAAAAGGTGTACCGCGTTCTCGCCTGCGATTCGCCGGCGAACGCCGCCAGCAGTACGTGTTCCGTCTTGCTTCCCTTCAACTCCATAAAAACAACCTCCTTCTACCCTCCCCGGTAAAGAAACTGCCTGGTCCTTAATGCAATATCCGCCGGGTCGGCATCGGCCCTGGCCGCCCCGCTCTGGATGGCCGCCCCGGCAATGGCTGCTGCCACCGCAGGCGGCACGCGCAAGTCCATTGCGCTGGGCACAAAATACTCGCGGCGCAATTCGTCGTCCGTCACCAGGCCCGCGATCGCCTCGGCCGCAGCGAGCTTCATCGGGTCGTCGATCGCCCTGGCCTTCACGTCAAGGGCACCCCGGAATATCCCGGGGAACCCGAGGCAATTGTTGACCTGGTTGGGGAAATCCGACCGGCCGGTCGCCACCGCCGCCGCGCCCGCCTCGTAGGCCTGGCTCGGCATGATCTCCGGGACAGGGTTCGCCATCGCGAAAATGATGGGGTCGGGCGCCATCGCCCGGACCATCTCGGGGGTGACCGCTCCGGCCACCGACAGGCCGATGAACACATCACGCCCCCGCAACGCCTCGGCCAGCCCGCCGCTCACCCGGTCGCGGTTGGTTGTCCGGGCGATCTCTTCCTTTGCCGGGTTCATATTCTGGTCGCGACCGTCGTAGATGGCCCCGGTCCGGTCGCACAGTATCACGTCCTCGACCCCGGCGGTGAGGAGCAGTTTGCTGACGGCGATGCCGGCCGCTCCGGCCCCGTTGAACGTAACGGTGAGCTCGTCCAGCGATTTGCCCGCCAGACGAGCGGCATTGAGCAGAGCGGCAAGGGTGATGACCGCCGTCCCATGCTGGTCGTCGTGGAACACGAAGATATCGAGCCGCCGTTGGAGTTCCCGCTCGATCTCGAAGCAGCGCGGCGCGGATATGTCCTCCAGGTTGATGCCGCCGAACGTCGGTGCGATGGCGGTCACGATATCGACGATCTCGCCCGGGTCGTCGGCGTCGATGCAGATCGGCACAGCATCGCAGCCGCCGAAGGTCTTGAACAGGACGCTCTTCCCCAGCATCACCGGCAGAGCCGCCCCGGCGCCGATGTCCCCCATCCCCAGCACGGCCGAGCCGTCGGTGACGACCGCCACCATGTTGCTTCGGCAGGTGAACTCGTCGGTCAGTTCGGGCGACTCTGAGATCGCCGCTACCGTCTCGCCCGCGCCGTTGAACAGGCCACTCACCCGTGCCGGATCGCGCGGATCGAGCTTCGGGCGCATCTCGAGCGCGCCGGCCAGGCGGCGGTGAAAACGCCGCGCCTGCTCGGGGCCGGGCCCTGTCGCCAGCCAATCTTCACACTCGTCGAACGGGTCCAGCCGTCCGGTCTCCAGGTATGACCGCAGCCGACGGGCAATCTGCTCGCCGGTCACGTCGGTCCGGGCCAGCCCCGCCTCGACCGCCTCGTCCGCCACCGCGTGTGCCACCTGCGGGGCGACAGCAAATGAGAGGGTTTCGTCTTCGCCGGCCCTCGTCGCTGCGTCGATCAGGCGGGGGGGCACCTCCGCCAAGCGAAGGTCGAGCGCGGCCCGGAACAGACCCGGGAAGACGGACAAGTCGGCCAATTCGCTGCCGGCTCCGTTCGGCGGCGAGACGACCGGGATGCCCAAGTCGGCCTGAATGAGCCCGCCCTCCTCCGCGTCCAATCCGACCGGCCAGTAAGCGCCATACGCGGGGGCCAACGCCCGAAGCGTCTCAACGATGTCCCGCTCGCCATCCACCACCAGGGGAACCCCGTCCACCCCGGCCAGGACCTTGAGTGCGAACGCGTATGATTCCAGCACCGGGAGCATTCCAGGCCCCGACCCGACGAGACCGACAGCATTCCATCGCCAGGTGTACTCGTAGGACCGCTCGGGGTCCTCGGCAATCTGGCGGCACGGCTCGGCCACTCCCGGGGTGTAAACCACGCTCAGAGCGAAATTGTCGCGCACCGGTATCTTCGGCCGTACGCCGATCAGCCCGCCGAGCCGCTTACGGATGCCGATCGCCTGCGTTTGTACGTCCTGCTCCATGAACCCTCCTGTCTATTCCGAGAGCACTATCTTAGTGCTGATCCCGCTTCTGTCAATTCATTGACTTGTTGGACGACGAAAGCTAGAATCTGCCTGATACAGAGGAGGAAACGGAATGGCAGAAAAAAAACCGACATTCGAGGAATCGCTCAATGAACTCGAAGAGATCATCTCCGAGCTGGAGGCCGGTGACCTGCCGCTCGATCAGATGATCGAACGATGCGAGAAAGCCGTCGAGATGCATGAGTTGTGCTGCAAGACACTCCAACGCTCCAAAAAGCGGATCGACATACTGCTCAAGGACAAGGTCGGGAAACTCAAGGCCCAACCGTTTCAGCCGGGGCAGGACGAGGACGGCGAAAGCGAGTAACACCCAGGGAACGCACGCAATGAGGCGCCACAACGACCCGCCGCACCACCTCCCGCGAACATCGATGATAACGGAGCCGGCCGTATGATCGACTCGGATCTGGACCGGTTCTGGCAAGGTCTCGACGGCCTGCGCGGGATGATAGACCAGCGGCTCGACGCCTGGCTGCCGGCCGCCGACGAGCCGCCTGACCGCCTTCACAAGGCGATGCGATACAGCATGTTCGCGGCCGGCAAGCGCGTCCGCCCCATCCTCTGCCTGCTGGCCT
>PWKM01000044.1 GCA_003559755.1 Planctomycetota bacterium | reverse complement strand
GCTCCATCGCGAACTTGCCCAGGTGATATCCTTCCGGCCCGGGGTCGGGCGGGCTGTTCTCGGTGGCCGCTTCCGATGACTCGGAGATCACTCCGCCGGTGGATGCCAGCACCGCCGCGTCAGCGTCCCGCCACCGATACATCACCTTCAGGGCCATCGTGGTATTCATCGTGACCACATCCTGCGGATCATCGAACTCCCCCTTCGGGGCATCCCATTGGCAGGCCTGGTGGATGAGGTAGTCGACGTCGGGGAGGTCGTCCAGCGAGTCAGTCGTCAGGTCGCACCTCCAGGGGGTGACGCCCCAGCTTCTCACCTCGTCCATCGACGGATGAGCTTTCGAGAACCGGGCCACGCCGTGGACCTCCCAGTCGCCGTCAGCCAGGGTCCTCCCGAGCCGTCCGCCGATCATACCGGTGATCCCGGTTATCATCACGCTGCCTGTCATCGCTTGCTGTCTCCTCTTGGGTGCGGTTTCGTTTGCGGCCCATTATATGCTCGATGCCGACGACCGTCAAAGCCGCAGCTCGGTGCGAGCCGTTTGATAATGCGAACCGATTCTGCGATAATGCGGGCACCAAACGGAGGTCCAGCGATGCGGTTCATCAAGATGCACGGCTGCGGAAACGATTACATCTTCGTCGACGGGTTCGAGGAAGATGTGCCCGAACCTGAACAGGCGGCGCGGACGGTGAGCGACCGCCACTTCGGGATCGGGGGCGACGGCCTGGTCCTGATCCTGCCCGCCGATACGGCCGACCTGCGCATGCGGATGTTCAATCCCGACGGCAGCGAGGCCGAGATGTGCGGCAATGCGATCCGATGCGTCGCTAAATACGCCTATGAACAGGGCATCGTCTCGGGTGCCGAGATGGATGTCGATACGCTCGCCGGCGTGAAGCACCTCGAGCTCTCGATCGAGGCGGGAAGCGTCGTCCGGAGCCGCGTCAATATGGGAAAGCCGCTCTTGGAGCGGAGCCGGATTCCGATGGAGGGTCCTCCCGGCCGGGTCATTTCCGAGCCGCTGGACGTCGACGGCCGCACGTTCCAGGTGACCTGCGTCTCGATGGGCAACCCCCACACCGTCATCCGCATCGACCAGGACCCGGCGGACTACCCGGTGACCGAGCACGGCCCGGCCATCGAACAGCATCCCAGTTTCCCGGCACGGACCAACGTCGAGTTCGTGCAGGTCCTCTCGGCCGGCGAGGTGCGCAGCCGGACCTGGGAGCGCGGGGCGGGCGAGACCCTCGCCTGCGGGACCGGGGCCTCGGCAACGGCGGTGGCCTGCGCCCTGAACGGGTGGACCGACCGCTCGATCGTCGTGTATCTGCGGGGCGGAGACCTGGAGATCGAATGGGGGCCGGACGACATGGTCTATATGACCGGCCCGGCCGTCGAGGTGTTCCGGGGCGAGATCGACCTGGGGTGAGGGCGGCGGCCAGCCCCTGCAAGGCGGCCCGAGCGCATGCCCGAGCGGTCAGGTGCCCCAGAAATCGTCCGCGTCGAACAGCACGTCGCGGTACTCCCGGGGGACCCGGTAGGTCACCGGCTCGTGCTCGTCGTGGTTCGCCGCGTGGCAGCGGTTGCAGAACCGATTCCACGGGCCGTGCGACCGGAACGGGTTGTTGCAGCCCAGGCAGATGCGGACGGCGGCCTCGGGGCGGGTGAGGTCCACCTTCTTGCGGTTGTGGCGGCCGGGTCCGCTCCGTGTGCGGCGGTTGCCACGCCGTTTCGAGCGGCCGGGCGTGTAGGTGCGATGTCCCATAATCGCCTCCATAGCGGGCCGTCTGGTCCGCAATGGTTATCGGCGAGGTGAACTGATGTTTAGCGAAAAAAGGTCGTTTCCCAACCAATCGAAAAGTCGCGGAGGAAACCCGTGAGGACCTGTGTCGCCCCAATTGCGTTCCTGACCCTCGTGTTGGCCGGCTGTGGCGGTACGTTCCCCATCGAGCACCGGATGCCGCCGCTCCTCATCCCCGCCGACGCCAGCCCCCGGACGATCTCCGTCGAGATGTTCGAGGCCGAGCCGGAGACCGACCCGGCAATGGGCCAACTGGCGACTCGCATCCTGACGAACCGCATCGCAAACAGCCCGCATTATGAACTGGCCGCAAGACCGCGAGCGGGGACAATGGTTCTCGGCGGCAGGGTGCGGTGCAGGATCACCGACGAGCAGGCGGTGCGCCCCGAGCAGGACGGCGAGCCGGTCCAGGCGGTCGCCGCGGACGTCGCCGTCGCCATCGCGGGGGCGACCGAAGCCGGCGACCTGCTGTTCTCGGTCGTCGTGCGGCCGACCGCCGCCGACAGGGACCGACTCGCCCGGTATGCCACCGACCCGGAGTTGCTCGGTGAGGAACTGGTCCGGGCCTGCATCGAAACGTTCATCGCGGACATCTCGCCCAGACCGGTCGCCGTTCGGGGCCATACCCCCGGCCCGCTCTCGGGAAGAGGCAGGACACGCAGGGCGATCCGCAAGCTCAAGGAGGACCCCGCAGCGGCCGTGGTGGAGTTGACCGAAGCGGTCGAGAAGAACCCGGATGACGCCGCCGCATGGAACGCGCTCGGCTTCCTCAGCGAGGCGGCCGGCGACCTCGAGGCCGCAGGCGAATGCTACCTCCGGGCGATCGACGCTCGCCCCCGGGACGCCTATCGCAGCAACTTCGAACGAGTGCGGGCGCTGATCGACCGGCGGGACGCGATGCAGCTCGATGGGGAATAAGCCGCTCGTTCACCGCGGCCGCTTTTTCCGCCGGGCGGGGTCGGGCACGACGACGACGGAGCAGTGGGCTCGCCGCAGCACCCGCTCGCACACACTTCCGACGAGCATTTGATAGAGCGCTCCACGCCCGTGCGAGCCGAGAACGATCCGGTCCACGTCCAGCTCCTCGGCCTTCTCGAGGACTTTGTCGGCGATCTGTCCCGATACCACCAGGGCCTCACTCTCCAGCCCGTTCTCTGCCAGCAGCCGCTGGTAGCGTTCCAGGCGGCTCTTCGCCCTGCGAATCTCGGCGGCGACCAGCTCCCGGACCATCTGGGGGCCGGCGTCGAATCCCACGAACTCGGGGTCGGGCGGAGCGACGTGGATGAGCCACAGCTTGGCGTCGAAAACATCGGCCAGCGTGGCCGCCTCGCGCAGAACCGGCGCGGTCACGCCTGAAAAATCAATCGGGACCAGGATGTTCGTCTTCATCGGCCTCCCTCGCTTCCGGGACGGTCTCACTCGCACACACGCTGGCGTGCATTTGTGCCGGCACGGCCGGCGTATGGTATCACCCGGCCACGCCCGCCACAAGCGGTTCGTCCGCCGTGCTCCTGGTTCCGATTGACCGTCGCGGGCCGCGATGTTACAGTTGTGCCATGGACATCGCAGGGAAACGGGTGACGGTGATGGGGCTCGGCCGGTTCGGCGGGGGCGTGGGGGTGGCCCGGTTTCTGGTCGCCGAGGGGGCGCGGGTGGTCGTCACCGACCTCGACTCGCCGGAGAACCTCGCCGGGCCGATGGCGGCGGTCGGCCCCGATGTCGCCTATCATCTGGGCGGCCACCGGGAAGAGGATTTCACCGAGGCGGACCTCGTCGTCGTGAACCCGGCGGTGCCCCCACGGTCCGACTATCTCCGGCTCGCCCGCGACGCAGGTGTACCCGTCACCACCGAGATCAACCTGTTCTTCGAGAGATGCCCGGCCCGGACCATCGGCGTCACCGGCAGCGTGGGGAAGACCACCACCGTGTCGATGCTCGGCCGGGCGCTGGAGGCGGGGACCGGGCGCACGGTATGGGTGGGCGGGAACATCGGCGGCTCGCTGCTCGGCGAGCTCGACTGTATGTCCGGAGACGACCTGGCGGTCCTCGAGCTGTCCAGCGCCCAACTGTATCGGCTGGGGCCGACGGGGCTGGCGCCCGGCGTGGCCGTGGTGCTGAACGTGTCGGAGAACCACATCGACTGGCACGGCTCGATGGCCGACTACGTCGCCGCAAAGAAACAGATCATCGCCGGTTCCGACCCCCGCGCGGTCGCGGTCCTGAACCACGACGACCCGATCGTGAGGGGCTGGGCGGCGGACGCCCCCGGGCGCGTGGTGTTCTACAGCGCATCGGAACGGCCGACCGAGGGCCTGTCGCGCCGAGGCAATGAGCTCGTCTGGAAGAGCGGGCGGGCGGAGCGCCCGGTGCTCGATACCGCCGGGATGGTCCTGCCGGGCGAGCACAACGTGGCCAACGCCGCCGCCGCACTCGCTGCCTGCGCAGTGGTCGGTGCGGACCTCGACCGGGCCGGCGCCGCCCTCGCCGCGTTCGAAGGAGCCGAACACCGGCTCCAGTTCGTCCGCGAGATCGCGGGAGTGCGGTTCTACAACGACTCGAAGGCGACCACGCCCACCGCCGCACTCGCCGCGCTCCGGGCTTTCGACCGGCCCATCTCGCTTATCCTGGGCGGCCGCGACAAGGGCGTCAGCTACGCGGAACTGGCCGACGAGACCAGCCGCTGCCGGGCGGTCGTACTCACCGGCGAGATGGCCGGGCCGCTGGAGACGCTGATCGGGGAGCGGCAGCCGTCGGTCCGAACGGAGCGGGTGCCGCATTTTATCGATGCCGTACATGCCGCCGCCCGCCTCGCCCGGCCGGGCGACGTCGTCCTGCTCTCGCCGGCCTGCACCAGCTACGATCAGTTCAAGAACTTCGAGCAGCGCGGAGCCCGGTTCATCGAGACGGTCACCACGCTGCGCCCCGCGGACGTGGGGCCGGGCTGAGCGGGAATCATGCTTTTGTTCGCTCGCCCTGTCCGGTAGAATAGCCCATAGATTGCTCGGAAATGTCGACGAGCAAGTTCAGCGATGGGAGAAGATGATGTCCGAAAGCGAGAAAGAACAGAGGCGGCGCGAGTACCCCCGCGTCAAGGAGTCGTGCGAGGTCAGCTTCCGGGTGGTGGACGACGCGGCCGGCCGGCCGGAGGAAGAAGGCGCCCGGGCGGTGAACATCAGCGGCGGGGGGATGTGTTTCCGGTCCGAGCGGATGTTGACGCCCGGATCAATGGTCGCGCTCAGGATGGCGCTGGAAGGGCTGCCCTCGCCGGTGGTCGCGCTCGCCAGGGTGGTGTGGTGCGAGCAGCAGCCGGAGTCCGACGACCAGCACGACGTTGGCGTCGAGTTCTGGTGGATCGGCTGGGCGGAGGCCGAGTCGCAAAAGGCAATGCTGAGCTACATCAACGGCAAGCTCAAGGACTTGGGAGTGGACGCTTCCGGGGATCACGACTGACCGGGCCAGGTTTTACGGGCCGCCTTCAGGTCAATCCAGCCGCAGTGCCCGGACGGCGTTTCCTTCCATCACCGCCAGCCGAGTCTCTCGGTCGAGGTCGAGCCGGGCAAACAGTGTCTCGTACAGGTCGCGCATCACGCCCAGGTATCGATAGTGGACGTCGGTCCCGAACAGGATTTTCTGCCAGGGCCCCATCACCGTCCGCACTCCCCCGTAGCTGTAGTCCTTGTCGTTCCACCACAGCATCTGCCGGAAGAACTCCGGCTCCTTTTTCCGCAGGGTGGTGCCCGACAGGTCGAGATAGACGTTGTCGTTGCACCGGGCGACCTCGCACGCCTCCTCGTACCACGGGTTCCCCAGCCGGGTCCCGATGAGGGTCAGCTCGGGGAACGCCCGGGCGATGGTGTCCAGCCCGATGGGCCGCATCCGGCGGCAGCATACGTTGTACAGGTGGTCGCGGCCGGAGTTCGGCAGCAGGCCGAGCTGGAAGATACAGGGCATCCCCAACTGGCCCGCCCGGGCATAGACCAGGTAGTACTCGCGGTCGTCGTAGTCGCTTTCGGGGACCGCGAACTGGATCCCGTGGAACCCGCGATCGTGGAACTGCCCGACCATACCGGGATAATCCCGGCCCAACCGGAAATAGGCGAACGGGACGAACAGGTCGGGATGGCGGTCCGCCGCCGCCAGCACCTCGTCGTTCGAGGCGTAGTCGTACTGAGCCGGCCCGCCCATCAGCACCATCCGGTCGATGCCCGCCTCCCGGGCGGCCTTGGCCAGCCGATGCTCGTACCCCCGACCGGTAAACAGATGGGTGTTCACGTCGATGATCATCGCGGTCCCCTCGGCAGATCACGAGAAACCGGTAAGACGGCCCGCTTCGGCCGGGGCGGCATTGGCTCGACCCGGCGCAGACGCCGGTATGCCGCTCCGCCCAAGGCCCTTATACCACAGTCGGGGCCGTGACTCAAGCGGTGCGCAAGCCGTCTGCTATCGCCGGGGTGGGCAGTTGAACCCTGCGGGTCGGGCGGTTATACTGGCATTTGACGGAGATGTGTCCATGGGAACGAAGATCGACCCTCAAGGAGGACAGCCATGGTGGTCAACATTGTCGGGCGGCACATGGATCTGGCGGACGAGGATAAACTTCATGCGGAAGAGGAAGCCCGAAAGCTGGGCAAGTTCTTCAACGGCGTCAACGACATACAGGTGACCTTCGAACGCGAGGGCAACGCGGTCAAGTCCGAGATCATATGTATGGTGAGCGGCGGCAGAACGCTGGTGGCGAACGAGCGGGGCGAGACCGTACACCAATCGCTGGAGTTCGCGTCGGAGAATATGGCGCGGCAGATCAAGCGGTACAAGGGCAAGCTTCACCGCCGGCGCGCCGGCCGGGAGGCCCCGGAGGAGCCCACGGCCGACGAGGCCGAATCCACGTAAGCAATGGAGGTGCCATAGATGCGACTCGGGGATTTCATCCTCGAAGAGGCGATCATTCGCGAGTTACGGCCCGCGAGCAAACGAGAAGCACTCGCCGAGATGGTCCAGCATTTCGTCGACGCCGGCTGCCTCGAGCCCGGGGCGGTCGAGTCGGTCGTCGATGCCCTCATGGAACGAGAAGAGATCGGCAGCACCGCCATCGGGCATGGCGTGGCGATACCGCACGCCAAACACAAGGCGGTCCAGCGGCTGATCGGCGCCTACGCCCATAGTTCGGAAGGGCTCGAGTTCGACGCCCTGGACGGGCGGCCGGTCAAGTCGGTCTTTCTCATTCTGTGGCCGGATGGCGTCATCGGGCCGCACCTCGAGGCCATCGCACAGATCAGCACGCTCATCAAACGGCAGACCTGGCTCAGGCGGCTGCTCACCTGCTCCGAGCGGCGGGATATTGTCGACCTGTTTGCCGAAGTGGACAGAGAATTGGAAGACGCCGTGGGATGAGCCGACATAAAGCTCAAATCCCTGTGGAAAAGGACGAAAGCTTGCATCTGCGCCCGATGCAAGTGTTGAACGAGCGCGCCCTGGAGTTCAAGTCGGACCTCACCCTCACCCGGGACGGACATACTGCGGATGCGAAAAGCATGCTCGAACTGACCCTGCTCGCCGGCAAAAAGGGGCCGCTCACCCTCGAAGGGCGGGGCCCGGACGCACGAGATGCCGTCAACACCCTCTCGGCCCTGCTCGACCAGCAGTTGAACAAGAGATAGCCCGTGGAACGATTCAAGGGAATAGGCGTGTCCGGTGGGGTGGCCGTCGGCGACGTGTACATCATCGAGAGCGAACGGATGATCGTCGGCCGACGCACGATCCCCCCGGACCTCGTCGAGGATGAGATCGAGCGGTTCCACGACGCGGTCGCCAAGGCCATCGAGGGCATCCGAGACGACCAGACCCGACTGGTCCCCCGCCTGGGAGAGGAATATCTCGCCATCTTCGACAGCCACGTCCGCCTCCTCGACGACAAGATGCTCCGCCAGAGCGTCGAACGGCGCATCCGCGAGGAGCATATGGTCGCCGAGGCCGCAGTCGACGAAGTGCTCCGAGAGCACGTCAAACTCCTGTTCGAAGATAAAAGCACCGCCCGCTGGGTGTCCGACATATACGACATCCAGAGCCGCCTGCACCGGGTGCTCATGGGCCGGAGCACCGGCGACCTCCGCGATATGAAAGAGCCGGCCATCGTCGTCGCCGAGGACCTCATGCCCTCCCAGACCGTCTCATTCGTCCGCGAGCAGGTTCTCGGCATCGCAATGGAAGCGGGCGGCACCACTTCTCACACCGCCATCATCGCCAACGCACTGGGCATCCCCGCCGTGGTCGGCCTGCGCGGGCTCACCGCCGAGGTCCGGGCCGGCGACCGGCTGGTGGTGGATGGCGGGGCCGGCGAGGTGGTGGTCAATCCCGACGAGGAGACCGCCGCGCGATATGTCCGGATCGAGAAGGATATCGTCGAGTCGGACCGGCGGCTCCTCCACGAGCAGGCGCCGCTGCCCGCCGAGACAATCGACGGATGGCGCACAGCGCTCTACGCAAACATCGAGTTCCCCAAGGAGGTCGAGACTGCCCTCGAAAACGGGGCCGAGGGGATCGGGCTGTATCGGACCGAATACCTCTACCTGGAGAAGGGGCGCGAGCCGACCGAGGAAGAACACTTCGATGCGTACAAGTCGGCCGCCGAGGCGATGTGGCCCCGACCGGTGGTTATCCGTACACTCGACCTCGGTGCAGACAAGGCGGCAGCCGGCGGCGGCCGCGAGACCCGCTCCGAACCAAACCCGTTCCTCGGGTGCCGCTCCATCCGCCTGTGCTTCGAGCGCGAGCCGATGTTCAAGACCCAGCTCCGGGCCATCCTGAGGGCCTCCATCTTCGGCTATATTCGCATCCTCCTGCCCATGATCACCTCGCTGGCCGAGATACGAAGGGCAAAAGCGATCATCGAAGAGGTGAGGGACGACCTCTGCTCCGAGGGGATCAAGCACGAGGGCGACGTCGAGGTCGGGGCGATGATCGAGGTCCCCAGCGCCGCACTCCAGGCCGATACGTTCGCCGAGGAAGTCGATTTCTTCTCCATCGGGACCAACGACCTCATCCAGTACACCCTCGCCGTCGATCGGTCGAACCCGGTGGTCTCGTACCTGTTCCAGCCGGCCCACCCGGCGGTCATCAAACTGATAAAAAATACGATCGACGCCGGCGACGCCGCCGGAATCCCGGTCGCCATGTGCGGCCAGATGTCCGGGGACCTCTCGTTCCTCATCCTCCTGCTCGGATTGGGCCTGCGGGCGTTCAGCACCAGCCCGAAAGTGCTGCCCGAACTGAAACGGGCCATCCGCATGGTGAGCATCGAGAACGCCAGAGAGGTCGCCGCCGCGGTACTCGAAGAATCGGACGCCGCCGCCGCACTAAAAATCCTGCGGGCCGGCCGAGCCGACATGCTCCAGGGCGAAGAATAGAGGCCCCGCCTCACACCGGCCAAGGAGTGTGCCCGCCCCCGCGTTCCCGTCAATCCCCAAAAGCATAGCATCAAGAAAACTGGCCCGGCGTGCGGAGCCGGTTTCTGGGATGAGGAGATTGATTTCGTCGCGGGCTCGGTGAGGGGGGATGGTGCGAGGAGAGGGACTCGAACCCTCACGCCCGAGGGCACGGGGTCCTAAACCCCGCGCGTCTGCCAATTCCGCCATCCTCGCTTTCGGTTTCAGCTTACTTCGCCGTCCGCCAAAAGTCAAATCAGAGGCAGCGAACACAAGCCCGCCGGTGTTCAAATGCGGCGGGAACTGCCCTGTTTTCTGCCCGCGAGTCAATCGGGCAATTGACCTGTCGCCGCCTTGGTTTATAATCAAGACAAGAGGTATTCAGACAGGAGATATTATGGCGTTTTCACCGATCCCGGACATCCTGGCGGATATCGCGGCGGGCAAGATGGTCGTCGTGGTGGACGACGAGGACCGCGAGAACGAGGGCGACCTGGTGATGGCGGCAGAGAAGGTCCGCCCCGAGGACGTCAACTTTATGCGGAAGTACGGCGGGGGGCTGATCTGCCTGCCGCTGACCGCCGAGAAGTGCGACGAGCTGCACCTGCCGCCCCTGCCCGGCGAGGGGCCGCGTACGATGTGCGCGTTCACCATCTCCATCGGGGCGAAGGACGGGACGACGACCGGGATTTCGGCCCATGACCGGGCGACGACGATCCGGACGGCGGTCCGCGACGACTGCCGACCGTCCGACCTGCACCGGCCGGGGCACGTGTTCCCACTGCGGGCCCGCGACGGCGGTGTGCTCGTCCGAGCCGGCCACACCGAGGCGTCGATCGACCTCGCCCGGCTGGCCGGGCTGAAGCCGGCCGGGGTCATCTGTGAGATCATGAGCGAGGACGGGACGATGGCCCGTCTGCCCGAGCTGGAGCAGTACTGCGAGACGCACGGTCTGAAGATGTGCACGATCGAGGACCTGATCGCCTATCGTCGCAAGCAGGAGCGGTTGATCGAGCACGTGACCTCGGCCCGGCTGCCCACGATGTTCGGCGATTTCGACCTGCACTGCTACCGGTCGGAGTTCGACAATTACGTCCACCTGGCGTTGTGCCTCGGCGGGATCAAGCCCGGCGTCGAGCAGGACCTGCCGATCCTGGTCCGGGTCCATTCCGAGTGTCTGACCGGCGATATTTTCCACTCGACCCGGTGCGACTGCGGCGATCAGCTCGAGAAGGCACAGGCGATGATCGCAGAGGAGGGCAGGGGCGTCATCCTGTACATGCGGCAGGAGGGCCGGGGCATCGGCCTCGCCAACAAGCTCCACGCCTATAAGCTGCAGGATGACGGGATGGACACGGTCGAGGCGAACGAGGCGCTGGGGTACGCGGCGGACACCCGCGACTACGGCGTCGGGGCCCAGATTCTCCAGGACTTGGGCCTGTCCCGCATCCGCCTGCTGACCAACAACCCGCGGAAGTTCACCGCCCTGGCCGGATACGGCATCGAGATCGTCGAGCGGGTGCCCATCGAGATGCGGCCCACGCCCCAGAACCTCAAGTACCTGAAGGCGAAGAAGGACAAGCTCGGCCACCTGCTCGATAACGTGTAACCGGTGAGCTCGCCCGGAGAACCGCCGCAGAAAAGCGCGTCATTCGACCGCCCCGCACCCGGCGTCGGGAGCGGGGCCGGTCGCTTTTTGAGGAGATGATATGAAGATCGCCACGTTCAATGTGAACTCGATACGCTCGCGGCTGCCCATCGTGCTCGACTGGCTGGAGCAGGACGAGCCGGACGCTCTGTGCCTGCAGGAGACGCGAGTGGCGGACGATGCCTTCCCCGAGCAGGCGTTCGAGGAGGCCGGCTACCGGGCCGCGTTCCGGGGCGACGGCGGCCGCAACGGCGTCGCCATCATCACCAGGGAGCCGCTGGAGAACGTATCGACCGGGATAGACGACGGCGGGCCGCGCGACGACGACCGGCTCATCCGCGGCACCCTGGGAGACATCGAGATCGTCAACACCTACGTGCCACAGGGCCAGAGCGTGGACAAGCCGGCGTATCGATACAAGCTCGAGTGGCTGTCCCGGCTTGTCGGCTTCTTCGGACAGCACTACACGGTCGAGAAGCCGGTGCTCTGGTGCGGTGACCTGAACGTGGCTCCGACCGAGCTCGACGTGCACGACCCGAAGCGGATCGAGGGGCACGTCTGCTTCAACCCCGAGGTCCGCGAGGCGTTCGGCCGGGTCGTCGGCTGGGGGTTCGTCGATGTGCTCCGAAAACATCACCCCGAGCCGGGCGTGTACACCTTTTACGACTACCGGGGCCGGCACGTGATTGAGCAGAACAAGGGCTGGCGGATCGACCACATCCTGACGACCGAGCCGCTGGCCGAGCGGAGCGTCGACTGCTTCGTGGACCTGGCCCCCCGCAAGCTCGAAAAGCCCTCCGACCACACCCCGCTCGTCGCCGAGTTCGAGGGATAGCGGCCGGCCCGGGTCACCTGTGTGGGTAGTACTCGGCGGCGGTCTCGTACATGGCGAGGATGTTCTCGACGGGTGCATCGACCTGGATGTAGGTGTGGCCGGGTCCGAACACGTATCCGCCGCCCTCGCCGAGCACGTCGATCAGCCGCCGGGCCTCGTCAACGACCTCCTCGGGCGTGCCCTTCGACAGGACCTGCTGCAGGTCCATCCCGCCGTAAAAGCACAGATGCTCGCCGAAGTCCCGCTTCAGCCCCTCCGGGTCCATCCCGTCCGCCCGTGTCTGGATCGGTTCGAGCATGTCGACGCCGCAGTCGATAATCATCGGCAACAGCGGCCGCACGCCGCCGCAGACGTGCAGCAGGAAGAGCTTGCCGTGTTTGTGCGCAGTGTCGACGGCCTCTTGCAGGTAGGGCACGCACAGCCGCCGGAACACGTCCGGGCTGAACAGCGGGCCGCGATGCGAGCAGAAGTCGTCGGCCATGTAGACGATGTCGATCCCGTCCCCGACCTCGGTCAGCATCTTGTCGAGAAAGAACAGGACCCGCTCGCGGATGGTCCTGACCAGCTTCTCGGCGTACTCGGGGCGGATGGCGAAGTCCATCATCAGGTCTTGCATCCCCCGGACGTAAGACGCGATGAAGTATGCTCCCCAGGTGGCGGGAGCGATGATGGCCCGTTCGCGGTGTGCGGCGATCTCCTCGGGGAAGTGCGAGAAGTCCAGCGTGTCGTCGTCCGGCCAGTCGTGACTGTCGATGTCGCCCGGGTCGTCCTTGCCCGCCAGCGGGTTCTCGATGACCTCGTCATAGACGCCGCCGGAATACGGGGTGACCCGTACCTTGTATCCCCAGATCGAGGTCTTCTCCGTCTTGTTCTTCTCGCTTCGCGGGTACTCGTAGTTGCCGGGCAGGACCATCCAGGTATCGCAGTTGAGGCGGTCGAACAGTTCTTCCTTTGACGAGGTGCCCAGGTGACGGTGCAGCGTCTGGTACACCTCCTGCTGGGCGTCGAACGTGATGGGGATGCGGTCGGTGACTTGCCGGTCCACAGCGGCGAGCACCCGTTCCCTGGATGTCATCGGTTTTCTCCCTTATCTTGCCGGAAAGCATTGGGCGGCTGTCGCAGCGAATATTATGAACGGAGAGCGGCGGGATGCAAGGGGTGCCGGTGCCGAATTCCGGTCGGACCGGGCGAGCGGCCGGCTGATGCCGGGGTCCGTCAGGTGAGCAGGCGGCGTTTGCGGAGCCACCACTCCAGCGACAGGGGGGTGACGAAGAGGATGAGGAAGCCCCAGGAGTCCCAGATCGAGCGGGGGTGTCCCTCCCAGATGTGCTCCGACTGGGCCTCGATCATGTCGGGGATGCGGTCGGCATCGTGGATCATGAACGCCTCGCCGGCGGTCTTGTCCGCGACGGACCGCATCACCTCATAATGCAGGCGGACGCTCTGCTCTTCGAGTGCGGCAGTCTCGACGGTGAACGAGGCGGTCTCCCGGTCCTGGCCGGGGTCGGGCTGCGCCCAGACCGTATAACTGCCGGGCTCATCGACCCGTGTGGTGCCTCGGTAGGTCCCCTTGTCGCCGGGGTCCTGCTGCAGCCGGATGATGTCGGACCGCCCGACCGGCCGGTCGAGGTGGACGTCCATCCATTCCGCGCTCGACGGGCGGAGCGCCTCATCGACCGAGCTTGCGATGATCTCGATGGTATCGCCGACCGCGTATCGCGCCTGGGGAATGGAGATATCGAGCCGCTTGACCCGGTCCCCGACGCGGTCGATCACCCGTCGCCAGAACCGATAGAAGTACTTGTCGCCGACCAGGAACCGCCAACGCCAGAGCTCGTCGGTGGCGGAGAAGAACACCCGCCCTTTCCCGTATCGTTGTTCGGCGAAGATGGGGAACGGGCTCTCGCCGTCGTCCATCATCAGGGTGTCGCCGGGCCGCACGGCGATGACCTGGGCGATGGATTTGACGTCGCTGACCGGGTGGAACCAGAAGAAGCCGGGCAGCGAGTCCCACAGCCGGCGGTTCTGGGCCTCGTCCTCGGTCAGGGCGGTGACCGGGCTGGCCCATCCCTCGGGAGTCACACGCGGTCGGAACGAGCTCTGCCGCGGGCGCGTGGGCGGGAACTCGGGCGGCGGTTCGAGATAGACCGGGAGGCATTTTTCGAGCGGGGTGCCGGCGAACCCCTCGTTCTCGACGAGCGAGCCGGCCTGGAAGATCAGCCCGCCGCCGAACCGGTCCACAAACGTCACGATGTTCTCCAACTGCCGCTCGCTGAACCCGCGGGGGGAGGCACCGAGCAGGATGATCGTGTCGTAGTTGTCGACCAGGTCCTTCTCGTCCTGGGGGAAGTAGTTGATCTGGTTGCCGCCGGGGGCGGCCCAGCCGTCTGCTGCCGACTGGAGCCACAGGTCGAGTTCCACGGTCTCGTCGCGGACCAGCGCCCCGCGCAGGTATCGCCATTCCCAGGTCGGTTGGGCCGACACGAGCAGCACCCGCACCTTATTGTCCCGGACGGTCACGGTGGTCTGGGCCTCGTTGTTCGCGCCCGACACCTCGCCGTCCTGCTCGGGGACGACGGCGGTATAGGTATAGACGCCCGGTTTCTCTGGCGTGTAAGTGATTCGATATCGGCCGGACTCCTCGGGGGGCCGGAGAGTGATCTCTTCGCGGGCGACCTCCCGGTCGTCCTTTCGCAGTTGGAGCGGCACGGGCTCGCCGGTGAAGCCGTCCTGCTCGATGTTGACCACGAATTCGAGCCGGTCGCCGACCCGGGCTTCCTGCTGGGCGGAGAGGGCGAGCACCTCGATGTCGTGCTGCGGGGTCGGGTCGCCGACTCCGACGGCGAAGATGGGGAAAGCGGGGTCGCCCGCGAGCGCGTCCTGGGCCGCCTCGAGGGGGTCGATCCCGGTGTTCGAGTCCCAGTCGGACACGACCACCATCGCGGCGATCCGCTGGCCCCGGAGCCGCTCGATCGCGGCCCGGATGTTCGCCCCGACGGCGGTGGCGGGGCCGCTCGGCTCGATCTCGAGGGATGATGCCTCGGTCAGCCCGGTGGCGAAGAGATAGGGCCGCACCCGGGAGGCCTCGCCGATCCGCTCGATGAGGTCATACTCGGGCCGAGAAAAGATGGCGTTGGCGATCTCCGCCCGCGACATCGAGCGGACCCGCTCGGCGATCTCCGGCTGGGGCGGCAGTTCCAGCCCGTCGGTCAGCCCGATGGCCTGGGCCAGCCGGGCGACCAGCTCGTCGTCGCGATACCGGTCGGAAAGCCCCATACTGTCCGACACGTCCAGCAGGATCGGGACGTAGGACTCCTGCAGCTTCGACCGCCGGACGACCACCGTCGGGGCGAGCAGGGCCAGCACCAGCACGGCAAGTGCGATGATGCGAAGGGCGGCGAGCATGGCCTTGTAGCGGGCCGACGCCCGGCCGCGCTCGCGCCGATAGACCTGCCAGACCAGGAGAACCAGGGCGATGCTCCCGAGGACGAGGACCGCTGTGCTCCACGGGCTGGCGAACCGGAGGGTCCAGCCGCCCGGCGTGGACAGGTCGCCGCTCTCCAAGTTGAACAGGTTGAACAGAAATTCCATCATTTCTCGCGTCTCGAAATACGGCTGTCTATCGTCCGAACTGGCGGCCGAGCACCAGCTCGAGGCACGCCATGCCCAGCACGACGAGCAACAGCGCCTGGGCGATGTCTCGGGGCGATCGGCTCTCCTGCACCCTCAGGTGCAGCTCGTCGGCGTCGGTCGTGTACTGGAACTCAAAGCCATCGAGTATCTCTCTTGCCTCTTCCATCGAGTATCGCCGCAGGTCGCTCTGTTCGGGGTCGGGGTTGACGCTGAAGTACTCGTCGGCCATCGGGTCGGCCCCGGCCCTCATCGAGAATTCGAGCTTGTGCGGCCCGGCGATGCGGGTGTCCTCGAACACGATCCGCGGTGCCCTGTCCTGATCGAACGGGGTGAGCGAGGCCGGTCGGCCCAGTTCGCCCGGGGGGGTGATCCTGACCTGTTCGACACGCGCCCCCGGTTCGAATATGTGCTGGTACGGTTCGCGCACGATCAGGTTGCGGCGGTCGAGGTCGCCCACCGCCACCTGGCCGATTAATTCGTGCATCAGCATCATCAGCGAGCCGGTGTCGCCCAGGTTGTTCCATGCGGTGCCGGCGGACGAGGTGAACAGGATCACTTCGCCGCTGCCGTAGGATTTCGCGATCACGGCGGGGTCCCCGCCTTCGAAGCGTGCCGCCACGGTCGCCCCCTCGACGGGGGTGGCCTTGATGTGGCCGGTGAACACGACGAACGTCTCCAGGATCTCCCTCGACACGTCGTCCAGCGTCCGGAACCCGGCGTACATCGGGTCCCGCTCGAAGATCAGGCGTCGTCCGCGGGCGGTTTCGGTGTCGATGACCGACTCGTCGCCGAGCTCGGCGGGCAGCAGGCCGTCGCCGTCCCGGAAGAGTTGGGCGTTATACGAGTCGACCGAGACGCGATCTCCGAGGAACACGATCAACGTCCCGCCGAGCCGGACATAGCGTTCGAGCCGGTTGACCGTGTTCGAGTCCGAGATGGAGGCGACGTTTGCCAGTGCAACGGCGTTGAACCGGTCGAAGTCCCGAGCCGCCAGCTCGAACTCGTCCCAGGTCGTCGGGCTGATGTTCGACAGCGGTCGTTCGTCGGCCCCCCGGGGCGGTTTGAGCGAGCGTTCGAGGTAATAGGTCTCGTTGTCCCGGGGCCGGTCGGCTACCCGGCCGTTGATGAGCAGTACGGGGATGGCATCTCCGGCGTTCAGGGCGAGGTAGCGGACGTTGTCGGCGGGCAGGCGGTCGTCGCTGATGCGGACGTGCACGAGGTAGGGCCGCTTCTCGTTGAAGCTGTAGCTGAACGCCACGCTCTCGGTCGCGCCCGGCTCGATCTCTTCGATCCGTCGTTCGCCTTGGTTGAAGTTGTCGACGAAGAAATTGACGTCCACCTGTCGTTGGGCGGCGGTCCCGAAGTTGTGGACCTTGGCGGTGAGGGTCACTCGCCGTCCGACGCCGATCACGTTGCTGTCTGTCTCGAGTGCGACCACTGCGAGGTTCTCCGGATGTCGGTCGGCCGGGCCTTTATCGACCACGAACAGGCCGGCTCTCCGGCCGATTGTCTCCAGGGCGGCGGCCAGCTCGTCGCTCGGGGGCTGGTCCTTCCCGCCCCAGCCGGTCGCCTGCATGTCGGTCACGAGGTAAATATCCTTCCTCGGCTTTTCCTCGGCGGTGCGTTCGAGCAGATCGGCGACGGCCTCCAGCGCCCCGCGCACGTCGCTGCCTCCCCAGCCGGGGCTCATCCGCTCGATGGACCGCCTGGCCTGGGCGAGGTCGGAGGTCGGCTCCTCAATGACCGGCTCGACGATGTCGGACATGGCCAGGATCGAGACCACGTCGCCCTCGCCCAGCGAGTCGATGATGCTGCCGGCCACCGCCCGGATTCGGTCGAACGTCGTCTGGTCGCCCTGCTGGTAGTGGGTGCTCAGCGACTTGTCCACCACGATGACCGCGTGCCGGCCCGGCCGGGCGATGGCGTCGAACACCCCGCTCTGAGGCAGCATCGGCCGGGAGAGGGCGATGGCCATGAGCACGATGATGAGGACCCGGAGGAGCAGGAGCAGGAGGTTCTGCATCCTCACCCGCTTGTAGTTCTTTTTCAGTGAGGCAAGGAGGAACTCCATGGCCGCCCAGCGGACGGTCTTGAACCGGCGGCGGTTCAGCAGGTGGATGATGATGGGGATCGCCCCACCCGCCGTGCCGATCAGCATCCATGGATGAAGTGGGAACATAATATCACCTTACAGCTTTGCGCGGGCGGTCAGCCGCCCGGCCAGGTAGGCGCTGAGGGCCACCTCCAGCGAGTCCTTGGTGAGCAGGGGGACGTAATCGACGCGGTGCTGGCGGCAGGTCCGCCGGACCCCCTTCCGGAACGTCTCGAGCTCTGCGATGTAATCGTCGCGAAGCTGACGCGGCTCGGCGAGCACCTCGGGGTAGTCCTCCATCCCCTCGAACCGGGTGAGGTTCTGGAACGGGAACTGGACCTCGTCGTCGTCCATCACGTGGAAGACGACCACCTCGTGCCGCTTGTGCCGGAAGTGCCGGATGCCCAGGGCCAACTCATCGGGGTCCACGAACAGGTCCGAGATGAGGATAATCAGCCCTCGGCGATTGATCCGCTCGGCCAGGTCGTGAAAGATTCGCCCCACCTTGGACCGACCGGTAGGCCTGACCGTGGCGAGCTGATGGGTCATCAGCTTGAGATGGGACGCCTGGCTGGCGGGCCGGATGAAGTCGCGGATGTCGTCGTCGAACGTGACCAGGCCGGCTGCGTCCTGCTGCTGGAGCATCAGGTAGGCCAGCGAGGCGCCGATCGTCGCCCCGTAGTCCAGCTTGGAGAGCGGCCCGGACTGGTACGCCATCGACTCGGAGATGTCGAGCAGCACACAGGCGCTGAGGTTGGTCTCCTCCTCGTACTGCTTCACGTAGAACCGGTCGGTCTTGGCATAGACCTTCCAGTCGAGGTGCTTCAGGTCGTCGCCCGGCAC
Organism: Planctomycetota bacterium; assembly: GCA_003559755.1. GTDB lineage: Bacteria > Planctomycetota > PUPC01 > PUPC01 > PUPC01 > PUPC01. The sequence continues at coordinate 812 of PWKM01000044.1, read as the reverse complement.
ATACTCGCGGTGTTGTGCGAACTCGACGCTGAACCCGTGGAACGGGCTCTTGTGCTGGCCGGAGATGAAGCCCTCGACCACCAGGCGAGCCCGGATGTCCAGCCGCGAGATGCGGGCGAGGATATTCGGGTCGAGGTACTTCTGGTAGTCTTCCGTGGTCTCGATATCGGCCACTGGTATCAACCTCTCTCGGTCGCCGGCCGGCCGGGCCGTGCGTTCAGCGGCGGGCGCTAGTCGGCCGCCTCGTTCTTGTTTCCCTGGCCCAGGACGCCCGACATCGATCTCTCGCGCAGCAACGTGCTCTCGTCGCTGGGCGTGTCCTTCAGCAGTTCGTCAACGATGTTGTCGGGGGTGACCCCTTCGGCCTCGGCGTTGAAGTTGGTGATGATGCGGTGCCGGAGGACAGGATGGGCCACCGAAGCGATGTCCTCGCACGAGACGTAATACCGCCCGTTGAGGATCGCCCGGGCTTTCCCGCCCAGGATCATATACTGCCCGGCCCGGGGGCCTGCGCCCCACGTCACCCACTCCTTCACGAAGTCGGGCACCCCGCCCTTGTGTACGCGGGTCTTCCGGGCGATGGTCATCGCATAACGGATGACGTGTTCGGCGATGGGGACGCGGCGGACGACCGTCTGGAGCCGCAGGATGTCGTCGCCGGACAGGATGGTGTCCACGTTCTCGTCGAACTCGGCCGTGGTCAGGCGCAGGATTTCGTACTCCTCCTCCTCCTCCGGGTAATCGACCAGTATCTGGAACATGAACCGGTCGAGCTGGGCCTCGGGGAGCGGGTAGGTCCCCTCCTGCTCGAT
>PWKM01000311.1 GCA_003559755.1 Planctomycetota bacterium | reverse complement strand
TCGTCGCCGAATCTGATCGTCGCCGGTAAACACCGTATAACCGTCCGCCAGCGCGGCGGTCGACAGGGCGATGTTCAGCGTGGTGCCCGAGTTGGCGACATCGATCACGTCCGGCGGGACCTCGGGCCGTCCACCGGTGCCGGTGACCGCCCATGCCTCACCGAGTTCAATCTCCGCGCCCAGGGATCGGCAGCAGGAGACGGCTGCCCTTGTGTCCAGCGAGTCCAGCGGTTGGCGGAGAATGGACGTTCCGTCGGCCAGGGCGCCGAAAAAGAGTCCTCGGATCGTGTGCGACTTGGAGCCCGGGATGCTGACGGTACCGCTGATTTCCGATTGCTGAACGAGGATGTCCATACAACGCTCCCGATAGGCGGGCAGTGGAGTTGTGCGTCGGTCCGTGTGCACCGGTCAGGCGTTACTGTGCCCGGTGTTTCAACCGATGGACCCGAATGCCTTGATCGCGCCCATCTCGTCGTCAAAAACATCGAACGCCCGATCGAGTCCGGTGATCCTCAACACGTCCATGATCCCGGGCGGGACGGCACAGAGCTTCACGTCGCCGCCCTTCTCGGCCGTTTTCTTTTTCAGACTCACCAGCTTGCCGAGCAGCGCGGTCGAGAACCGCGTAACGTTCTGGAAACTGATCACCATCCAGTACCGGCTCTGTTCCTCGACCAGCGCGTACAGTTCGTTCCCCAGCCATTTGATCTGTATCTCGTCGAAGATTTCTGAATCAACAAAATAGACGACCACAATATCCCCGACAGTTCGGACCACCGTCGATTTTCTGCGTTCGACCACCTGATACCCTCCATTGAGCCATTCGAACCCGAATCGGGAGAGATAATAACAGGGCGATTTGCACAATGCAAGCGTCATCGAAGCGAAGGGGCAATGGAGGGTAGCCCCCTCTATGGAAAAGGGCGACGGGACATATCACAACCGGGATCGTCGGCCATCGTCACACCGGCCACGGGCGAAAACAATTGACTCCGGGCGTGTCCGCTGGTAGACTCGATAGAGGAAGCGGGCAAGAGTCCGCTCGTTATCTCAATTCATGTCCGAGGATGCTCAATGCCCCCGAAACTTTTTGTTGATCCATTGACCATCGACATCGAAAACCCCGTTCGCGGCATCGAAGATATTCGCGCCCACAACCGCCAGCGCTACGAGTTCGAAATGCTCTCCGGCATCGCCCTGCTGGACATGGAGAACGAGTTGGCCGTGGGGTACAAGCGTCTGGGCCACGACGAGTTCTGGGTTCGCGGACATATCCCCGGCCGGCCGCTCTTCCCCGGCGCCCTCCAGATCGAGGCGTCGGCCCAACTGACCTCTTACTATTACATGGAGAGCATTGGCAACCCTCCCGATGTCTTCATCGGGTTTATGGGCGTTGAGGACGTGAAGTTCCGCGGTTCTGTCGAGCCGGGCGACACGTTCGTCGTCGCCGCCAAGCCCGTCGAGATACGGTCGCGCCGCTGCAAGTTCGCCTGCCAGGGATATGTCGGTGACAAGCTCGTCTATCAAGGAACCGTTCTGGGAGCACCGATGTGAATATTCGACCCGCCATCCCAATCGCCCTGATCCTGCTCATCCTGGCCCCGGCCGCCCGTGCGCCTGCGGCCGACCAGCTGGCGGACATCAGCGCCACGACTCTTGCCAAGCGCGTCGGCCAGGTGCTTGCCGGATACGACGATTTCTGGGTCTGGATTCGCCAGTCCGAGTACTCCCCGGACGGCGCCTTTCGCGGCGAGATGCTTGGCCGGGCCTATTTCAAACAGCGCAACAAGTTCCGCCTGAACTTCGGACAGCCCCCCGAACTGATACACGGTACGGACGGGTCCGACTACTGGATCTATCAGCGCGGTACGGATTTCGTCCGGGTTGGCGACCCCGAGGAGAACCCGACCGAGGTCCATCTCCTCGTCTGGGTCTTCGCCGCCGGCGGCCGCATGGCCCGTGCACTCGATCGGTTCTTCGATGTCGATGCACTGGTCAAAACCGAGTTCGAAGTCCGGGACCGAGAGGGCAATGTCGAGACCGTCGAGGGCTACCGGCTGGTCACCCCCCCCAAGCCGGACGACGACGAGCGTGCGCACCCCGACGATTCGGCCGATGCTGAGCTCGAGGAACTGCGCCCCGAATTGACCTATGAGCAGCTCTGGACGTTTTGGGTGGATAAAGAGACGTTTATCCCCCGGAAGATCCAGATCGAGTGGCAAGGCGAGGCGCGACAGGTCTACGAACTCGACCAGTTCCACAGCAACACCGGCCTGAGCGACCGGATTTTCCGGTGTCCGCCCGGACTACGGCGGGTCCCGTTGGACGATTAAATCCGAAACGGCGACATGATGCGACCGATTCGCTTCCTGGGAGCCGTCATCATCCTGCTGGGATTTGGCCTGGTCGCCGGGCTCGTCTGGCTGGTCCCGGTTCGCAGAATCCGACGGCGGGCTATCCGCCGTCTCCGACAGTTGTGGGCGCGCGCATTGCTCTGGGTGCTCTCCGTTCGTGTCGAGCTCGATCCCCCCGACGCCGACCTCCCCGACCCCGCCCTGTATGCCGCCAACCATGCCAGCTATCTGGACATCCTGGTGGTGATGTCGATCAGCCCGGGCGTCTTCGTGTCCAAACTGTCCGTCGTCTGGTGGCCGGTCATCGGTCAGCTCGCTGCGGCGGGCGAGACGTTGTTCGTCAATCGGGGTGACCGGCTGCGGGTCGGCCGCCTGGTTGAGAAGGTTCGCGAACGTTTGCGCTCCGGGCGAAGCGTGGTCTTCTTCCCCGAGGCGACCAACTCGAACGGCGAGACGCTGCTGCCATTCAAGACCTCGCTGTTCGCGGCGGCGCAGGGGAATGACGGGCCGGGCTTCCTCGTCCAGCCGCTGGTCATCCGCTACGAATCCATCGGCGGCCAACCGCTGACCGCAGAGAACCGCGACCAGGTGCTTTGGTTCGGCGACAACCCCTTCCTCTCCCACGCGTGGAATCTGCTGAGCCGCCCCGGCGTCGAGGTCACCGTACGAGCACTGCCCCCGCGGGAAGTCTCCACATCCCGACGCGAGTTCGGCGACGAACTCCGAAAGGAGATGCTCCAGCACGCTCGGCTGATCGAACCCGCCTGAACGGTCGGTCGGGCAAGAACAAGGGAACTGTTTAGAAAGGACGTAGCGAATGAGTGCAGGAAACAAGACGGAAATGGCGAGTGGAGATGAAACGACAGGGAGCCCCGGGCTCTCTCTTCGTATCGGATGGGCCAGCGCCGACATTACGCCGGCAAGTACGGTCGCCATTCGCGGGCAGTTCCACGTCCGCATCTCGGAAGGTGTTGCCGACCCGCTGACAGCGACCGCGCTGGCGATCGAGTCGGATGGCGGGGCGGTCGTGTTCGTCAGTTGCGATCTGATCAGCATCTCGGAAGCCCTCCGGGATGCCGTGCGCGAACGCGTGGCGGGCCTGATTCCTGGCACCTCGCTGGTGATGAACGGCACCCACACGCACTGTGCCCCGGGGACGCATGTGCCCGACCGCATACTCCCTCTGCTCGAGTCGATCGGGGGCTTCGACTATCCGAGGATGTCTTCGGAGGAGTACGTCGAGTTCGCGTCCGGCCGGATCGCCTCGGCCGTCGAGCAGGCGTGGAATTCGCGGGCGCCGGGAAAGATAGCGTACGGGCTCGGTCACGCCGTCGTCGGTCGCAATCGACGTGCCGTTTATGCGGACGGATCGGCCGTGATGTACGGCGACACCAATTCGGCCCGGTTCAGCCACGTCGAGGGCTACGAGGATCACAGCGTGAACGTCCTTGCGACCTATGACCGGGCAGGCGACCTGACGGGCGTCGTGGTGAATGTGCCCTGCCCCTCCCAAATCGACGAACACCGGTTCGAGATCAGTGCCGACTACTGGCACGATACGCGGGCCGAATTGCGACGCCGCCTGGGCGACGACTTGTTCGTGCTCTCCCAATGCAGCGCCGCGGGTGACCAGTCGCCCAGACCGCCCTACGACAAGGCGGCCGAAAAGCGAATGCGGCAACTGGCCGGACAGGACCAGCGACGCGCGGTCGCGGTGGAAATCTCGGACGCGGTGTCCAAGGTGCTCGCGGTGGTCGAGCCCACGGCCTCCGGCGACCTCACTGTCGAGCACCACGCACAACAACTCGAACTGCCGCTCGCCCAGCCGGACGAGGGCCAAGTTGCAGACGCCCTGGCTGAGGCGGAGGCATGGGCTGCTCGCTTCGAGGAAGAACGCAGGAAACTCGAACAACATCCCGAGCTGCGGAACGAGCCCCGCTGGTATGTCGATATCACCCGGGCGGCCCGCCGCTGCGCCTGGTACAGAAGGGTCGCCGAGCGGCTCGAGCGCCGCAAGGAACAGCCGACCCAGCCGGTCGAAGTTCACGTCGTGCGGCTGGGCGACGTTGTGATCGCCACCAATCCGTTCGAGTACTACCTGGACTTCGGGGTGTACATCAAGGCGCGGAGCAAGGCGGTCCAGACGTTCCTGGTCCAGCTTGCCGGCCCCGGCACATACGTCCCCTCCCCCCGGTCCACGACGGGCGGAGGGTATGGCTCGGTCCCCGCCAGCAATCCCTTCGGACCCGACGCGGGGCAGTTGCTCGCCGAAAAAACCGTCGAGGTGATCGACCGCCTATTTCGGACGACCTGACGGCCGAACCAGCGGGGCGGCTCTTGTTTCTGTGTGTCCCTGTGGTAATATCCTGAGCCAACTGACTACTGGGAGGGCACGCCATGCTGGAGACCAGGCATCCGCATCCTCACGTCGATCCTCGGACGCCCCGCAACGGTTCTGTATCCCGGAGCAATCCGCCCGTCTTCGTCTGGCGACCGCCGAAGAACATTGAGACTTCTCGGCTGATTGTCGCCCGGGACGATGCGTTCGCCGATGTCTGCATCGATGTCGAGTTGACTGAGCCGATGTTTCTTCCCGAGACGGCTCTAAAGCCGGGAAGATACGTGTGGAAATGGACCTGCGACGCCGGTGTGTCTGAACCGTTCGAGTTCGAAATCCCGGCCGACTCGGTCATTCTCGAGGTGCCTTCCGTTTCCGAGTGGCTGGAGCGCCTCCCGAGCGAGCACCCCCGCATCTACGTTCGACCTGAACAGGTCAATGCCCTGCGGGAATCGTGCCACGGGGTGCGCTCTGACCCATGGAAGCGGCTGAAGCAGGCGGCCGACCGCCTGTTGAACGAGCCGCACGAGATTGAGGAACCGCCCTTCCTTCCCGATTCGC
>PWKM01000277.1 GCA_003559755.1 Planctomycetota bacterium | reverse complement strand
TATGGAGACGGCTGGCTGTGCAAGCTCGCCGATGTCCCCGCTGCGGACCTTGATGAACTGCTCTCGCCGGAACAATACCGGGCCCTTCTGCAAACAGAAAGCTCCTGACTGATATGCCCTACGTGCCACATACCGACGCCGAGCGTCGTGAGATGCTTGAAACGATCTGGGTCGGCTCCATCGCAGAACTGTTCGCGATTATCCCGCCCGCGCTCCGAACCGACGTGGATAATGCCAGCGGGTCCACGGCGACTTTCGACCTCCCGACCGGGCGCTCCGAGTTGGCCGTCCGGAACCGGCTCCGGGAGCTCGCCGACGCGAACGAGACCGACGTGGTCACGTTCCTTGGCGGCGGGTTCTACGACCATTTCATCCCGTCGGCGGTCGATGCACTCGCCGGCCGGTCCGAGTTCTACACCGCCTACACACCGTACCAGGCCGAAATGTCGCAGGGGTTCCTCCAGGCGATGTACGAATACCAGTCGGCCATCTGCCGTCTGACCGGACAGGAAGTTGCGAACGCATCGCTTTACGACGGCGGCACGGGCCTGTACGAGGCGATGATGATGGCCGCACGAGTCACCCGCCGGAGTAAGGTGGTGATCGACGGCTGTGTAAGTCCCATCTATCGAAAGATGATCGAGTCATACTCGCGGGGCCTCGATATTGAACTGGAGACCATCGAACCGGCGATCAACAGGACCGACCGTGAGCGGTTGTTGGGTACTCTCGACGATCGGACCGCTGCCGTCATCCTTCAGAACCCCAATTTTTTCGGCGTGGTTGATGACTTTTCCGACCTGGTCGAGGCGGCGCACAACGCCAAGGCCCTGGCACTCGCCTCGGTTTATCCCATCTCGCTCGGGCTGCTCAAATCGCCCGGCGAAATGGGGTTCGACATCGTGACCGGCGAAGGGCAGAGCTTGGGGCTGCCTCTCTCGTTCGGAGGCCCCTACCTCGGCTTCATGGCGGCGAAAAAGAAGCACGTGCGCAAGATGCCGGGCAGGATCATCGGGGCGGCCCGAGATACGGAGGGCCGCCGCGGGTTCGTGATGACTCTCCAGGCCCGCGAGCAGCACATCCGCCGCGAGAAGGCCACCTCGAACATCTGCTCGAACGAAGCTCTCTGCGCCCTCAGGGCCGTAATCTATCTGTCGCTCGTCGGGAAACACGGCCTCAAACAGGTGGCAACGACCTGTGCCGCGACCGCCGGATATGCCCGGCGACGCCTGACGGCGATTCCCGGAGTCGAACTGCTGTCGGATGCACCCACCTTCAACGAGTTCGCCGTGCGACTTCCCTTCAATGACGCGGCCGAGGTGGTCGCTCCGCTTCTCAAGCGCGGAATTGCGGCGGGCTTTCCGCTCGGAACATATTACCCCTCGTTGCGCGACTGCCTGCTGGTCGCCGTGACCGAGAAGCGGACCCAGGCGGAGATCGACAAACTGGCCGATGAACTGGAGGCCGCACTGTGAAACTCATCTTCGAAAAGGGAGCGCCGGGGCGCAGAGGGGCGAGCGTACCCGAATGCGACGTACCCGAGGAACACGGGCTTCCCGACTCGCTGCTTCGCTCCGAGGATGCCGCCCTGCCCGAGGTATCGGAGCTCGAGGTGGTCCGGCATTTCACCGAACTGTCGCGCCGGAATTTCGGGGTGGACTGCGGGTTCTACCCGCTCGGCTCGTGTACGATGAAGTACAACCCGAAGATGGCCGAGGCGGTCGGCGACTACGACGGTTTTCGCGAGTTACATCCCCTGCTCCCCCAGTTGCCCGGCGGGGAAGCACTCACCCAGGGGGCACTGCGGGTCATCCACGAGCTCGAACGGCACCTCTGCGAGATCACCGGTATGGCCCGGTTCACTATGCAGCCGCTCGCCGGCTCGCACGGCGAATTGACGGGGATCATGCTGATCGCCGCCTTCCACCGTGCCCGCGGCCAAAAGAAATCCACCATCATTGTGCCCGATTCCGCCCACGGTACGAACCCGGCGAGTGCGGCCATTGGCGGGTTCGAGGTGGTGCCGGTCCCCTCCGACGAGAACGGTTTCATGGGGCTTGATGCGTTCCGCGACGCGCTCGACGACCGGGTCGCCGGTGTGATGCTCACCTGCCCGAACACACTGGGCCTGTTCAATCCGCACGTGAAAGAGATCGCCGACCTTACCCACGAGGCGGGTGGCCTGATGTACTACGATGGGGCAAACCTGAACGCGATACTGGGAAAGAGTCGGCCGGGCGATCTTGGGTTCGATGTGGTACACCTGAATCTCCACAAGACATTCGGCACCCCGCACGGTGGGGGCGGACCGGGCGCCGGACCGGTCGGCGTAGCCGAACGACTGGTCGAATATCTGCCCGTCTCCACAATCGAGAAGGAGCCGGACGGCTCATATCACCTGCGATATGACCACGAGCGCACGATCGGCTATATCGCCCCGTTCTACGGTAATTTCGCCGTGCTGGTCAGGGCCTATGCGTACATTCTAGCCCTCGGTCGCGAGGGGCTGATCGATGTGGCCGAGCACGCGGTCCTCAATGCCAACTATGTGCTCGCCCGACTCCGCGACGATTATGAAGTCCCTTTCGGCGACCGATGCATGCACGAATGTGTGCTGTCCGCCGTGCGTCAGAAGAAAAACGACGTCTCGGCTCTCGATATCGCGAAGGGGCTGATAGACCGTGGGTTCCATCCGCCGACCGTGTATTTCCCGCTCATCGTGAAAGAAGCGATGATGATCGAGCCGACCGAGACCGAGTGCAAGGAGACGCTCGACGCCTTTTGCGAGGCGATGATCGAGCTGGCCCGGCTGGCGGAATCCGATCCGGAAGCCCTGCATCGAGCACCGGTGAACGCCCCCGTCACTCGCATCGACGAGTACGGCGCCGCATGCGAGCTCGATCTGGCGCTGCTGTAGAAAATCCCCGCTCACTGTGGAGCCGACTATGTCCCAACCTCAACCGCCATCTGAGATTGTCGAACTTGTCGAGGCCGAGCGCCGCCGACAATGGCAGAAGCTGGTGCTCATCCCCTCCGAAAGCATCTGCGATCCGAGAGCTGCCCAGATCGAATCCTCGGTCTTTTCGAACATCTACGCCGAGGGGCAGCCGGAACCGCCGCTGTTGCACGACCCGCGGAACAGTGCGGCCGATCCCGCCAGGTTTGCGAGTTGGCAGACGCGGCTCGCCGACGGGCGATACTATCGCGGCTGCATCAACGCGAACCGCGCCGAACTGCTCGCGCATCAGTTCATCGCCGAGTGCTTCTCGAAGCTCGAAGGAAGCCCCGCCCCCGACGACATCCACGTCTGCGTCCAGGCACTGTCCGGCTCGCCCGCGAATACCGCCGTCTATGAGGCGGTCCTCGAACACGGCGACACCATCCTCAGTTTGGACCTCGCGCACGGCGGGCACCTGACCCACGGAAGCGAATTCAACTACTCGGGCAAAACATTCAACGTGGTCGCCTACGGCATCGACCCCGAAACCAGGCGGCTCGATTATGACCGTATCGCCGAGCTGGCCCGCGAGCACAAGCCGCGCCTGGTCATTGGTGGAGCGTCGTCATACCCGTGGGATTTCGACTGGGCGGCTCTGCGGGCGATCGCCGACGAGGAGGGAGCGTTCGTGCTGGCCGATATCGCACACCTGGCGGGGATGGTGGCGGCCGGCCTGCTCAACAACCCCCTCCCCCACGTTCACGCGGTCACATTCACCACACACAAGACCCTCTTCGGCCCGCGTGGAGCCGTGATTCTTACCACATATCCCACCCTGGCCAAGAAGATCAAGGCGGGGGTATTCCCCGGGCTGCAGGGCGGTCCGCACCTTCACTCCATCGCCGCTATCGCCCGGCGATTCGAGCTCATCGGGCAGGAACGTGCCCAGTTCGTCGAACTCCAGCAGACCGTGCTCGACAACACGGCCTACTTCGCCGAACGACTCGAGGCCGAGGGGTTCACGCTCGAATACGGCGGCACGAGCACACACATGCTGCTCATCGACCTGAAGCGTTTCGACGACCATCCGAACCCCACCATCCCGATCGACGGCGAGATCGCATCCCGGCTGCTCGAGATCGCGGGAATCGTCTGCAACAAGAACGTCTTGCCGGGAGATGAGACGGGCGGTAAGGCGAGCGGGATTCGGCTGGGCATGCCCTGGGCGACGCAGCGGGGGATCAACCGGGCGCAGATCGCCGAGCTGGCGTCCATCATAAAGACCGTCCTCAGTAACGTCCACACCACCCGGGTTTGGGTGCCCGCAGGCGAGGAGCGCTGCCGCGGGCGCGTCCCGGAGGGCATCCTGCCGGCGGCCGCAGAGCGTGTGCAAAAAATCGTAAGCGCCCTGCCCTACCCTCCCGAACCGAAAACGCATGCCACTTTTTGCGAGCCGCCGGTCCACCTGGGCCGCGCCGCCTGGCTTCTCCGCGGCGACAAGGTCTCGCTCGCGTTGGGCCAGATGCTGACTTGCAGTACGCTGTCCCTGGATGTCGGCGAAGCGGCGGCGGGGAGGATGCTTCGCCGAGACGGGGCGGTCATCGACGATGTCGCCGTCGTCAACCTGGGGCAGTGCGGCCGGGAAGAACGATTCGCATTGCTCACCAGTCAGAACAAAGGCCAGGCAGCGATAGAACACGTGGCCGCACTCTCGGATGGTTATCTGCTGTTCGATGAGGAGGACCTGTACGCCAAGGTCGATGGCCCCACGGTGATCGAGCCGTTTCCGGAAAACCTTGTTGACTGCCTGCCGGATGAATTGCCGGAACCGACGTCGGATGTCACCAAACCGTATTTCATCGGACAGACAGCGGAGTACGCCCGGGCACAACCGGACCCGAAGCCGACCTATGAATACAAGGCAGCCGATCGGCCCGTCCGCCGAACTCTCCTCAACCAGGCCCACAAGGACCTGGGCGCAAAGATGGCCTCGTTCGCCGGCTGGGAGATGCCCGTTCAGTACCCGGACGGCGTGTTCGCCGAGCACGCGGCGGTCCGAACCGCCGCCGGGCTGTTCGACATATCGCATATGAGTCTGTTCGAGATCAGCGGCCGGAACGCAGTCGGCTTCCTCGACACGGTGCTCGCCAACTGCGTCTCGCGAATGGACCCGGGCCAGGCCCAGTACACCTACATGCTCTATCCCGACGGCACCGCAATTGATGACATGTACATATACCGGTTGGCGCGAGACCGCTTTATGCTTGTCGCAAACGCCGCGAACGCCGAGCGGGACTGGGATTGGATCAACGCGGTCAACTCGC
>PWKM01000188.1 GCA_003559755.1 Planctomycetota bacterium | reverse complement strand
CCGTCGCTCATCAGAACCAGCCGCCCGCCCTGTACGGTCGCCGAGACCGCCCCGTGGACGCCGAACCGCCCCGTCCCCTTCTTCTCCAGAGCGGCCGGCGACCTGCCGCCCCGACCGGGGTCCAGCACACGCAGTTCGAAGTCCTGCCGGTCCTGGACCTCGGCGACCAGGAGATGCCCTTCATCGCCATCGCCGACCGCTGAATAGACTTCGCCCCGCAGCCGTACCCGGGGCGGGCTGGAGTATCCGTCGTGCTCGTGCTGGAACAGCCGGCGGCCGGTCTGGCAGTCGAGCCCGACCACATAGACCCCCTGCCCGGGATGCGGCAGGAACCCGTACAGCGTGTCGCCGTGAATGTGCATCGAGTAGATCGGCTGGGGCGACGAACCATCCTGCACGTCGGTGTGCCATCGGATTCCCCCGGTCTCGCTGCACAGCATATAGATGACCCTGGCGTCGAAGTCCCGCTTCACCACAGCCAGGTGTTCGCCGCCCAGCGCGAACCGGAGACGCGGCTCGGTGCCGGGATCGTTGTTGTCGATCAGCCGTTTCCAGCGGATGACCATCCGCTCGGTGTCGATGGCGATGTAGTACCAGCCGTCGGTGACCACGAGCAGGTCGTCCTCGTGGGCGATGGGGAGTGCCTCGTCGAAGCTCCGGTCGTCATCTCCTTCACACAGGGGATGGGCTTCTTCCAGGGACAGTTCGGGCAGATCGAGCCGTCCGATCAGCTTGCCGGTAGCTCGGAATCGGGTCGTCACGTTGAACGGGAGCCGGCGGACCGAGACCAGCCGGTCGCCCACGAAGTACGGCGGGCTGTACAGGTCGCCCTCCTCCTGCTCCTGCCACACGACCTCGCCGGTGGGGCTGTCGGTCGTCACGTGAAGGGCCAGCGTCTCGATCTCGCCCGCCAGGATCATCAGGTCGCCGCTCATCAGGGCGTGCCGGACCTCGAAGTCGAACGGGACGCGGTATCGCCATCGGAGCGATCCGTCCTCGACCGAGAACGCGAGCACGTCGTACAGACCGTTGACGACCACAAGGTCCCGGTACACGAACGCCGAGTGGAATCCCGGCTCCTGTCCCGTGCCCCGCAGCCGGATCTCGCTGTTCTGCCAGGCAATCTCCCCGGTCCGAAGGTCGATCGCGGTGAGCGAGAACCGGTTATCCAGCCGCATCCGGGTCCGCCCGCCGATGAACAACAGGTTCGGATGCACCGCGCGGTCGCCGCGCCGTTCGAGCACCAGGTGGCTGGTGCCCGCTTCGTCGGTCAGGTCGATGTGGTGCGGCTCGGCCGACGGGTCCAGCGGCTCCAGCCCCTCGCGTGCCGGCGGGGCAGCCACCCGTGTGCGATACTCGTCCGGGACGGATAGCCGGCAGACGCGGGCGATATCGGCCAACTGCCACATCCGCTGCTGCCCGTCGGGGCTCGGCATCCGCGAGGCGTTCTCGAACTGGCCCTCGAGCACCGTCTGTGCTGTGGGCGTCCCGGGGAACTCCCACAGCCGGTGCAACTGTTCTTCGACAGACCGGCCGTCCAGCTCGGCCAGGGCCTGCCGCTCGAACTCGGCGGCAAACCGGTCGTCCTGCTCCTGCAGCTCGAGGAGCCGGGCGATGGCGTGATCGCCCGCCCGCAGCGTCAGGTCCCGCTCCAGCGGTGTCACCGTCGTGTAGTACACGGGCAGCCCGCGTCTCTGGAGTTCCAGGGCGCGGACGAGGGGTTCGCTGAACTGGCCCGGGTCCACGTGCGGTTTGGCCCGCTCGATGACCTCCGACGCGGCGTCGAACACCGCCGCGCGGTCCTTGCCGAACACGCTGGGCACGGCGTAGTTGTTGTGGCCGTAGGTCTCGATGATGCTGCGGAGCGCCCGGGCCGCGGCGGCGGGCTGGGAAGATCGCGTGTAGGCCCCGGCGACGGCGAACAGGGCCTCGATCTCGTTGTAGAGCGTGGTGGCGGTCCGGACCATCCCGAGGGTCTGGGCGAGTTCGGCATCGGGGTCGGACGACCGGATGGCGCCCCGGGCCAGCCGCTTGTGGACCTGGTACTGGAGCTGCTTGATCGTCGAGCGGAACCCGACGTCCTCCGCCGGCAGGTCGGCCAGGCACTCGGCGAGCCGTTCGGCCCCCTCCTCGAGCCGGCCGGAGTCGATGGCCAGCTCGGCCTTCGCGAACTCGGCCTCCAGGTCGTCGCGACCGGCGAGCTCCTGCCGGAGTTCGGCCCCGTCGTAGACCATCATCACGTCCCGCGCCGTGACCCGGAGTTCGAACAGGACCCCGTATCGCTCGAAGGTCAGCCGCGAGAAAGGCAGGAACGCCCCGTGCCTGTTCGTGGGCACCGAGTCCCCGGCGATCTCCTGCAGCATCTTCCATCGCTCCTCCTTCCCCTGCGAGTCCCGGGGATAGTCGGCCTCCTCTTCAAGCATCCCCTGGGCCTCCTCGATCAGCGAGCGGGCCGTAACCTGCAGGGAGGGAGTGTAGTAGCGGCGGTACTGAACGACTTCGCGGTCGCCCAGCGACAGGTGGGCGAGGTTGAAACACCAGGACGGGTAGATGCCGTATGGGCCGGTATGAATCCAGTAGGCGGCGAACAGCTCGTCCTCGTCGGTGAGGAACGGCCGGGCGCCGAGGTGGAACTGGCGGACGTTGAAGCCGAGCCCGGGCACCCTGCCGTCGTGCCAGAAATTGAGGTTCCCGGGATGCTTCATCACCGGCTGTTCTTCCGGCTTGATCGGGTCCGCCTGCCATAACAGCTCGCCGGTGCGGCCGTCGACCAGATGCACGATGTCGCCCCGTTTGCTATGCACCAGGACCAGGTGCCCCTCGCGGGTCGGCCCCAGCATCCAGGTATAGCCGCCGCTCCGATGCCCCCGCCAGCCGCCGGGCCACCCCTTGAGCCGGCTCCACAGGATGCGCCCGGTCTGGCGGTCGATACACAACAGGAGCGGCGAATCGACCGGCGTGATGTACAGGCGCTCGCCGACGATGAGCGGCCGCTGGTTGAACCACAGCATCGGGAACGGGGCACCGTAGGGGTTCTTCCGGGCACGGACGCCGCTGAACCGGCGAGTGGCGTCGTGAACACCGTGGAAGTACGGGTAGCGGATGAGCCACTTGGTCCGGCCCGACCGGGCGTCGAGAGCGACGACCACCCCCGCGTTCGTGACCAGATAGACCGTCCCCTCGTGGTACAGCGGCGGCGACATGAAGCTGCGGATGAGGTTGCGACGTCGCGCCGTGTAGCGGACGGCGAACTCGCCGGGCGGCAGGCGGGAGAGCGTCCGGTCCCATTGGACCCGTCCGGTCGTGCTGTCCAGGGCCATCAGCCCGAACTCGCTGTCGGTGTGGGTGTGGCCCTCGATGTTGTCCACCACGTAAGGTGCGAACACCAGCCCCGGGCCGCCGGCGGGCGCGGTCTCGAACCGCATCCGGGCCTCGCGGGCGGTCGACGCCGCGATGGGGCCGTGCGCCCAGCGGAGCTCGCCGGTGCGCTCGTCGATCGCCAGCAGCGACGGTCCGATCTTGTGCATCGGTGTGACAACCAGCCCGTCCTGGACGAGCAGGTTCTCCATCGGGTACTGGTCCTCGCTCCGATTCTGCCAGGTCCGCCGGCCGCCCAGATCGTTCCTCCAGCGCAGCGAACCGGTGAGGATCGACCGGGAGTAAACGATGTTGCGGTGGCGATAGACCACGCTGTCGCCGGTGACCACCGGCTGGGTGAACACCCGGAACTCGTCGCCCGGGCCGTGCAGCCCCTCCCGCCAGACCGGATCGCCCAGCGCCAGCGGGTCGGACGGCGACGGGAACTGGGTGTAGTCATCGACCGAGTCGTACGGCTCGCTGGCACGTTGGGCTTGGGCGTCCGGCGGGGTGTGCTCCGCCTCCTCGACCAGCCGCCGGAGCCGGGCGAGCTGCTGTTCCGAGAGCGAACCGTCCCGGCCCTCCTCGGCCGTCGGGTCCGGTGCCTCGCGGCCGAGCCGCCGGCTGCACAGTGCGATGCGCAGGTCGAGCTCCTCGGTCCGCAGCGGCGAGCGTGGAAAGTAGTCGCGGACCGTCTCGAAGTATTCGAGCGCTTCCAGATAATGCCCCCGGTCGAGGGCGGCGTTCCCCAGCTCGTATAACGCCCGGTCGCCATACGAGGTGGCCATCATGTTGTCGGCCACCTCGGACAGGCCGATCAGCGAGTACTGCCGTCTCGCCTGCTCGAACGCCTCCCGGGCCGGGGCGTCATACATCGTCCGATAATACCGGATGCCCTCGGCGGGGAAGTTGAGCAGCCGGCGCTGGGCGTATTGGGCCACCGGGACGTACACCCCGTACCGCGATACCCGGTACATCGTGTCGGGGAAGCGGTCGATCACCTCCTGATAGATCTGGACCGCCTCGCGGTGGAGCCCCTGTTCTTCCCGCTCGATGCCCGCCCGGACCAGCGCGTCGGCACGCGATTCGAGGTCGATCTGGCTCAGCGTAAAGAACATCTGCTCCGAGGAGAGCCGCATGTCCTCGGTGCTCGGCTCGAAGTCCCGGTAGATGAACCCGTAGCCGCTCCGCAGCCCGCCCCGCTCCTCCAGGAACGGCGGGACGTAGTCGCGATAGAGGTCCTTGAACGGGTCCGGGTGCTCATCGCCATCCGGGGCCGCGGAGTCCGCCACGGCCGGCAGAGCCGCGCAGCAGAAGAGTGCGGCCAGCAATACGGTGAGAACTCGACGGCTCAACAAGGCCCCTCCCTTGCGACTTGACTGTCTATGCCGAGCACGGGGAGCTGCAGGCCCCCGTCGGCACGTTTGCCGGAACGGGCCATTATACCACAAGCATTCGAAGATGCACTTCGGCCCGCCCATTTTCCGCGGCACGGCCGGCCGGCGAGAGGCCCGCGCTCCCGTGCACCCGGAATGACGGGTGTACGGTGGGAGAACAGGAGAACGGGAGAAGGGGAGAAGGTGGAACTCACACCCCCGTGCTCCCATGCCCCCATGCCCCCATGCCACCGTGCTCCCATGCTCCCATGCTTCAAAAAAGCCCGCCCGGCGCCCTTCGACGCCGGACGGGGAGGGTGTATGCGTCTGTGCGACGGTGCGCGGTCGTCCGCAGGTGCGGTCAGTTTCTCCGCTTCCGCTTGAGCCCGAGCAGGGCCATGCCGAGGAGCGACAAGCCGGCCGGCTCGGGGATGGGCGGCGTGGGCATCTGGTATGCACCCCGATCGATCAGGTCGCCCGAGACGCGGAGGTTCCCTGCCAGGTCGAACGGATAGTACAGGTGACCAGGCCCCGGATCGGG